>DALYIW010000072.1:0-28662 GCA_031970155.1 Coleofasciculaceae cyanobacterium CTOTU46601
GAGTTCCGTTTAGCTTTACCTTGTGTGAGTTTACTACAAATTTGATGAGCCAAATCATTAGCGTGAAACCACTCCCCTTGTTCTGTCAAAATCAAAATACCATCAATAAAGCTTTCCATGATTCTTTGGAACAGGGCACGCTCTGACTGTTTGGCTAGGGCTTGAATATCTAGTTTTTCTGAAGGATATAAGCAATTTTTTAAAGAACGTTGTTGAGTTAGCATCATAAATTCCCAAGAAAATGATTGGATAGCACAACGAACTTGAACCAAGTGGCGTCAAGTGTTTTGCTAGTGACTTAGGATGCACCTCAGAGACTAGGACAACTTTTTTTTGAATAGAGAATGATTAAATTAACTCATCCCATACCTTAAAGGACGTGAGATTCCGGGAAAGGTTGTTGTTTGTTATTTATTGTTCGTATTTTTTAACAAACAACCAACAACCAACAACAAATAACTAAGTCAGTGTTTGACAAGTATCTGTAGTACTTATCAGTCTTGTCTTTGTGTTTTATGCAGGAGAGGGGTGATAGCGCAGCGGGACGTTAGTCCGGGATGAGGGATGAGGGATGAGGGATGAAAAATTTTCGGAAGCAGGTTTATTTATGAATGATGTTCATGGCACATTAGTCAATCCATAGATGCCCCTTAGTTACCCTATAGTTTGACCCCAGTTGGGTTAGAGCCAACTGGGGTTTATCATTGGGTTGTCCTAGAGTTAGCCCAAAATGTCTGTTGATAAGTCCAAGAAAGTTCAAGTTAAAGTCAGTATGCCTAAAGAGATTCACAGGCAACTTAAGGACATCTCTGAGGCAACTGGAATACCCATGAGTACAATGATGCTCCAGGCAACCATTGAGAAGTATCTAGATGGCGAGGCCTCCAGCAAGCTTCGCTAACGTAAGGATATAACGCTCAAGTCGTCCCGGAGAGCCTCTATTCTTGCCGTTACCTGCTCAAGCTGAGTTTTGAGTGTAGTAGCATTTTGCTGATGAGAAAGCTTACGCTCCAAAGCTTGACGAGCTAAATCCTCATTAAGTTTGGATGAAGCCAAGCGTCAGTTGCCTCGTTGAAATCAAGCAGTTTTTGGAACAGCAAAAACCCCTTGGTGAACTCACCAAAGGGTTAAGAAGGTTAGCGAACAGGCATTTCTTGTTATAGCCGGTGCCAAGATCCTGTACGAAGTTTTGCAATTGTTAAGTTTAGTTTGAAGGTTGTGCCTGACTCTTTTGATAAGTGTCCCACAGCTGGTATGCACCATATCCCACCGCTGCCGTTGCCCCGATTGGAAGCAATATCGGTGCTGCCACTGCCATTGCTGGCGCTGCTGCCGCCGCCAGTGGAGCTACCGCCGCTGTAGCTGCTTGCCCAATTGCAGCTGTTCCTGCTGTGATTCCAGCCGCCGCTAAACTTCCGTGTCCTGTAGCAACAATTGTTACTACGCTTCCACTAATCGCTCCCGCAGCAAATGCTGCCATATTGTCACAGTCTGACTCACACTTGACAATAACCAAATCGTTATCTGCCCTAGCCGGAGTTGGTGAAATTGTCAGGGCACTAGTAACCAGAAGCAGTGTAACTAGGCAAAGCACCATTAGTCTTTTGATAGCTTGAAACTTTTGTAGCATCTATTCTTTCTCTCAGAAGAGACTTTCAATGATTGATATCTTTAATCTGACTGTGGGCTGTTTGCGATCGCGTTTGCGCTCACATGTATTGTGTATAAGATGATGTTTGTGTTCAGAATCAGGGCTACAACCGACAATTTTGTCAGGCGATCGCCTTTTTGTGGATGAGCTGCGGTTATTGACGTATCATGAAGCTCGCTCAATCACCTCTCTCGCTATCGTGAGAAAATTGACCTGAGTTTTAAGAGACGACTTTTCAATGACTTCAGCAACTCCCGATTCTGCCACCCATAAAAAAGCTAAAGCCTTAAAACCAGGCAGCAGACGCCCAGCGAAAGAACTCTGTAGCGAGTGCGGTCTGTGTGACACATATTATGTACATTATGTCAAGGAAGCTTGTGCTTTCTTAAACCAGCAGATAGCGGAACTAGAAGAACAAGCCCACGGAAGAAGCCGCAATCTGGATAATCCGGATGATTGGTACTTCGGCGTCAACCAGAACATGATGGCAGCGCGGAAGATTGAGCCGATTGAGGGGGCGCAGTGGACGGGGATTGTTAGCACCATTGCCATAGAAATGCTAAATCGCGGCTTAGTTGAAGGTGTCATCTGTGTCCAAAACACCAAAGAAGACCGATTTGCACCAATGCCTATCATTGCTCGTACTCCAGAAGAGATTCTGGCGGCACGGGTGAATAAACCAACCCTCTCGCCTAACCTTTCTGTGTTAGAGCAAGTTGAGCAATCTGGCATGAAGCGGCTGTTAGTGATTGGTGTCGGTTGCCAAATCCAGGCATTGCGAACCGTTGAAAAACAGCTGGGTTTAGAAAAGCTCTATGTATTAGGAACGCCCTGTGTAGATAACGTCAATCGTGCAGGGTTGCAGAAATTCCTCGATACAACTAGCCGCTCCCCGACAACAGTAGTGCACTATGAGTTCATGCAAGACTTCCGGGTTCACTTCAAGCATGAAGATGGCTCAATAGAAACAGTTCCCTTCTTTGGTTTGAAGACTAATCAGCTCAAAGATGTGTTTGCACCCTCTTGCATGAGCTGCTTTGACTATGTGAACTCTTTAGCAGATTTAGTTGTGGGCTACATGGGAGCGCCTTTCGGCTGGCAGTGGATTGTGGTACGCAATGACACCGGACAGGAAATGCTAGATTTGGTGCAAGACTACCTGGAAACCCAACCAGTAACGTCAAAGGGAGACAGACGTAACGCTGTGCAACAAAGTATTCCTGCTTATGACAAAGGTGTGACTCTGCCGATGTGGGCGGCTAAGATGATGGGCGTGGTGATAGAAAAAATTGGTCCAAAAGGTTTAGAGTACGCTCGTTTTTCCATAGATTCTCACTTTACTCGTAACTACTTATATGTGAAGCGTCATCATCCAGAGAAATTAGAAGCGCACGTTCCAGAGTACGCTAAGCGGATTGTTGGACAGTACCAACTGCCAGACGCTTGAGGCTTTAGCCGTCAATGAAACGTTGGCAGGTTGAATAAGGATAGCAGGTTGGCAGGTTGGCAGGTTAGTAGGTTAGTAGACTCTCCTTAAAACCTACCCTTTGTGGAACAAACTTTCCCACCTTTTGACTTTCCAACCTTCCTACCTTCAACTGTTGAGAACCCTCCTATGAAGCAGCAGGAACAGTTGCCGATAATTGGCTGGCGAGAGCAGGTTGCTTTACCTGACCTTGGGATTCCAGAGGTTAAAGCGAAAATTGATACCGGAGCACGCTCATCGGCTTTACATGCTATTGATGTCGAAACTTTTGAGCGTGATGGCAAAGCGATGGTTCGGTTCAAGGTTCATCCTTACCAGCGAGATGCTCACCGAACTGTGATAGCTGAAGCGAAGCTGATAGACCACAGATCGGTTCGTAATTCCGGGGGATATGCTCAAGTTAGACCAGTTATCGAGACTACTGTCGAACTCAATGGCTACGCTTTTCCAATTGAACTTACTTTGACTAATCGGGATGTGATGGGTTTTCGGATGTTGTTAGGTCGTCAGGCAGTGCGTAGACGCTTTCTGGTGGATGCGGGTAGGTCTTTCCTACACAGTTCAACTGGGAGCAGCCAAATGAAGAACAAGAGCTAGAAATAACGATGAAAATCGCAATTTTATCCCAGGATGCTTCGTTATACTCTACCAGACGCCTTATGGATGCTGGCGATAAGCGAGGTCATGAAATGCGGGTGATTAATTACCTGCGTTGCTATATGAACATCACGTCTCACAAGCCAAGTGTGATTTATCAAGGGAAACCCTTGGAGAACTTTGATGCGATTATTCCCCGGATCGCGGCTTCTAAGACGTTCTATGGTACGGCGGTGGTGCGGCAGTTTGAAGTGATGGGGGTTTTTACTCCTAATGAGTCTCAGGCCATTTCGCGATCGCGTGATAAGTTGCGTTGTCTTCAAATTCTCTCTGGCGAAGGAATTGGTTTGCCTGTTACTGGCTTTGCCCACGCCATACAGGATGTTGATGGTTTAATCGACACGGTTGGTGGACCTCCGGTGGTAATTAAACTACTTGAAGGAACTCAAGGAGTTGGTGTGGTACTGGCAGAAACTCGCCAAGCCGCTAAGTCGATGATTGAAGCGTTTCGCGGCCTAGATGCAAATATTCTGGTGCAGGAGTTTATCAAAGAAGCTGAAGGTACGGATATTCGCTGTTTTGTGATTGACAACAAAGTGGTGGCGTCTATGAAGCGGCAGAGTGCACCAGGAGAATTTCGCTCGAACCTGCACCGAGGTGGAACGGCTGAGACAATTAAACTGACACCAGAGGAGCGCAGTACCGCAGTACGTGCGGCTAAGGCGATGGGATTAAGAGTAGCAGGGGTGGATTTGCTGCGCTCAAATCATGGTCCGGTGGTGATGGAGGTAAATTCTTCACCTGGCCTGGAAGGCATTGAGGATTCAACTGGAGTGGATGTGGCGGGGAAGATTATTGAGTATTTGGAGAAAAATGCTACTTTGGGAAAAGTACGCGATCGCAACCAGTATTAGAGCATCGCTATTATCCGCCCTTCATAGGTTCGAGTGAGTAACCCTCCATGGTCACCCCCTGACTCTGTAACCCTTTTTTGTTGTGATACTGGATTATGGACTCGCCGCTAAACCAGTCCAGAGCTGTCCTCACAAAAAACCAGCCTGACTCTGGGGCTTTCTCAAGACAAATCTCTGTCTTTTTGCCGTTGCTGTCAACCAAGTAATGAGTCGCGTGGAACATGCCTCGCTCTGGTTTGTGCTGTTGAGTGGTTTTCTTTTTCTTGGGAGCGCACTTTAAACAATACTTGGGCGGTGTTCCTGGATAACACTCTCGCGTGGTCATCTGCTGGCACTTAGCGCAGACAAAGGTAACTGGACGAGTATGGATGGTTCTGGCATGAGCACGAACAATAAAAGTTTGAGAAGGCATATTAATTAGCCAGTGACCTAGTTTTTGCTCTCAATTGAGTACCCGTTTTTGCAGGAAGCGCGATCGCACCTTTGAGCCTTGAGCATTTGCACTCCTGAGCTTGGGCTTCTGTTTTTCCTGCTGTGCTAATGCTTTTGAATCAAAGTCTTTGTATTATACCTGAAGTCAGTAATAGCACTGAAAGCATAAGTAAAAATCATTTTTTAGAGCATCTGCTATAAATTCCGTCTTCCTTTAATCTTTTTTTTTGTGGGGTAGGCGTCTCGCCTGCCCAAAAATTTAATGAAAAGGACTTATGCAAGAGGTCTAATATCGTGCTCTCACTAGTCCATGCAAATGAGAACCGCTATAACTCGGCAAGGGTTTCACGCAACATCCGGAAACCCTGGTGAGTGGCTGAATTATGTACATGTAAGGAAATTTTGGCGGGAAGAAGTGCGTTGAAAGCTAACTCACACCAGCCTGTATCAGGAGAATTTATAAACGGGCGTTATAAAATTGTTCAAGTTCTAAGCGTCGGGGCATTCGAGCAAACCTATATTGCTGAGGATACCTGGCCTATCAGCGTTAGCGATAGTAATAGCGCAGTTTCAGTGAGTCCAAAGGACTTAGCTTGTCGAAACGATGTTTTCCAATACGTGCTCATCAAGCACCTCAAGCTTGATGGTAAGCATAGTAGACGATGGCAAATTTGTCAGGAGCGGTTTGAGAGCGAAGCACAAATCCTCGTGAAACTGGGCAACTATAACCAGATTCCCCAACTATTAAACTACTTTAAAAACGACCAAGGATTCTACTTGGTACAAGAGTTAATAGTAGGAGAGCCGCTGATTGCAGAACTACCAATCAGCCAACATTGTGGTAAACGCTGGAGTGAAGGTCAGTGCATTAAACTCCTTCATGAAGTTTCAGAAATTCTGGAATTTATTCACCGTCGCGGGGTCATTCACGGTGACCTGAGACCGAATAACCTGATTAGACGCACTTCTGACAGAAAACTTGTTTTGATTGACTTCAGTGATGCCTATCAAGTTCATCCACAAGTCATACCTACCCAATCGCCTCTCGCTCCCCTAGCGATTCCTCCCTTAGGGTACATACCAGCAGAGCAACTTAGGGGTCAGCTCTGTCCTAATAGTGACATTTATGCCCTAGGCATGATTGCTATTCAAGCACTAACCGGAATCAACCCGTCGCACTTACAAGCTGACTCCAATACCCACGAAGTCAGCTGGCAGCAGCATGTATCGGTTAGTGAAGCAATGGCTGATGTGCTTAACCAAATGGTGCGCTACGACCTCAAAGACCGCTATCAGTCTGCTACTGATGTCCGAAAAGCCCTCAAGAGCGTCGTAATTAAGAGCAAGGAGCAAGAAGTGAGAAAAGACGAGTCATCTGACCAATTTATTCCTGAAATTTCTTCAGTTTTACCATCATCAATGGCATCGATAGACGCTGAAGAATTGGCTTTATGTCTTCATACCGTTTCCTCATTGGAAGGTAGCACAATCGACCCACAATCTGATGTGCAAGAAGCAGCAAGGTCTCGCAGTCCAAAGGTAGTACCTTTACTAGCAGGAATGGGAACTGGCTTGGCAACGTCTAACGCCATGGCAATCTCATTTGGACTTTATACTCTGCTTCATCCTACTCCCTCTAATGCTGGATTCGGCATTTTAGTAAGAGCAACTGAACAATATAATGCAGGACATTTAGATGCAGCCCTCTCTCTTCTAGACTCTATTCCAACCAATAGTTCGGCTTATGAAGAAGCTTCTAGTGCCAAGCAACAATGGCGGCAGGAATGGAACAAAGCAGCTGCCCAATTTAAAGCTGTTGAAGAAGCCTTTAATGAGGGGCGGTGGCGAGATGTAATCATAGAAGCTCGTAATACTCCCAATATTCCTGTTTGGCAAAAGAAGATTCAGCCATTTGTCGAGCAAGTTAAACCAGAACTAGAAGCCCAGGCTCATTATTTATTGACTAGAGCTTACCAACAAGCAGAACAAAGAAACTTTACTACTGCTCTTGCCTTCCTAAAAGAAATTCCTCAAGATACAGCAATTGGATCCAAAATTAAACCTAAGTTAGCTGAATATAGTCAAAAGCAGCAGATTCAGGCAGAGTATTTGTTACGCCAAGCTTACCAGCAAGCATCCAAGAAAGACTACAACGGCGCGTTAAAGTATCTATCACGAATTCCCCAAGAAACGCCCACTTATCAAAAAGCTCAGATCAAGATCGCAGAATATACCCAAAAGCAAGATTTTCTGGAAGAAGTCCAAAGGCAAGTGCAGTTAAGCTCCCTGTTTCCCAAAGAAGAGATTAAGCTGACTAAATCCCCAAAACCCAATACTTTGAATCCATTTTCTCAGCTTAACCCTGGTAGTCAGCTTAACGAGGTTGCTCCTAAACCCGTTCTTACTAACCGCGCCAGGTGATAGTGCAGTTTCTCTAAAGTATTGGTTTTTATGTATTGTGACATCTAAATCTGAACATAGGGAGTGGGGAGTAGGGAGTAGGGAGTAGAGAGTCGGGGAAGACAGATTTTCTTTTTTTCGTTGTTATAGACCAAGAACCTCAACGGCTTTTCCCAGGACTTCATCGGGGTCGAAAGGTTTTGTCATATACATGTCAACACCAACTTTTTGGCCTTTTTGTTTATCAAATTCCTGACCTTTGGCTGTCAATATTACAATGTAAATTTTGCTAATTTGAAGTTCATTTTTGACAGCATTACACACATCAAATCCATTCATTTTAGGCATCATTACATCTAGAAATACAAGGTCAGGTATTTCATTTTTGATCGCCTCAAGTGCCTCTTCTCCATTATCTGCTGTCAGTAATTCTACCCCTTCGTCTTCCAGTTCCTCCAAAGTTTGTTCGAGTAACAACCTAAGATGAGGTTCATCATCGACTATTAATATTTTTTTGGACATATAATGTTCTTTGTATACTGAATTCTGAATCAAAGGCAGAACTAGCTGTACTATCACTCAATAGTAAAGTTTTTTACAGCTAATTGTGATAACCAGGAAGGGTTGACCAAGAGGATTGAGGCGCAACAGTCGGTGCTGGTGCTGTGAGAATCACCTCGCCCCTGTCGCCATACTTCTATCCTGTAGCTTCCACAAGTGGCTTGGCAGTGGCACGCTACGAGAGAAGATGACATGGGGTGCGATCGCCCGTCGGTGCGCCTGCCCATTGATAATATTCATACGCTTCATCAACAAGTTGAAATGGGAAATGGTTTAGCCCCGTTTGTACTGAGTTGGGTAGCTCAACAGTATGGCTTACAGCTGACGATGTGGATGTTACTGGCAGCACCCATTGCCCTGCTCATTGGTTTGAATGGCAAGTTTGACCACAAGCAGTCTTGATGCTACAATCGTAATACAAAAAGAGGATTCACCAAATGTATCACTGGGACCTGTAAGTCCGGATCGCATCGATCCGGCAACTCATCAACCTTCAGAGAGTTACGACCACCACTCGGTTGAAGCCCGATGGCAAGCCATTTGGCAGCAGACACAGATTTACGAAACCGATGTAGCCAGAGCGATTGACACAAACTATTCAGAGCATCGCCCTTTCTACAATTTGATGATGTTTCCCTACCCATCGGCAGAAGGGTTGCATGTCGGGAACGTGTATGCTTTCACCGGAGCGGACATCTACGGTCGCTTTATGGCGATGAACGGCAGGGATGTCTTTGAACCGATGGGGTTTGATGCTTTCGGCATTCACAGCGAGAACTTTGCAATCAAAAAAGGGATTCATCCCAATCAATTAACCGCACGGAATGTTGAACGATTTCGAGAAACGCAGTTGAAGCGGATTGGCGATCGCTTCTGCTGGCATCACGAAATTCAAACCACGAGTCCGGCATATTACAAGTGGACACAGTGGATTTTCTTGCAGTTGTTCAAAGCGGGCTTAGCCGAACGTAAGACAGCATCGGTCAATTGGTGTCCGTCCTGCAAAACGGTATTGGCGGATGAGCAAGTCATTGGCGGAGAATGCGAACGCTGTAGTGCGATCGCTATTCAGCGAGAGTTGGAGCAATGGTTTTTCAAGATTACCCGCTATGCCCAACGCTTGTTGGATAATTTGGAGCATTTGGACTGGTCAGAACGGGTAAAAACAGCACAGCGTAACTGGATCGGTCGCTCTGAACATGACGGCAAAGTACACTATCACTTGCGGGATTGGTTGATTTCCAGGCAACGCTATTGGGGACCGCCAATTCCAATTATCTATTGCCAGACGTGCGGTACGGTTCCGGTTCCAGAAGACCAATTGCCTGTTGAGTTGCCCCAAACGCAGGACTGGTTGCCGAAAGGAACAGGCAATTCTCCGTTGGCAGACATTCCTGAATTTGTGAATACAACCTGTCCGTGCTGTGGTGGTGTGGCGCGTCGAGAAACCGATGTATCGGATAACTTCTTGGATTCTGCCTGGTATTTCTTGCGTTATCCTTCCAGCCATTGTTCAGATATTCCGTTTGACCCACAAATTACTGCAACCTGGTTGCCCGTGGATATGTACATTGGTGGAGCAGAACATTCAGTATTGCATCTGTTGTACAGTCGCTTCATCACAATGGTGTTGCACGATTTGGGATACATTCCGTTTGAGGAACCCTTTCGATGCTTCCGCGCTCATGGTTTGCTCACGAAAGATGGAGCCAAAATGAGTAAATCTAAGGGGAATGTGGTGAATCCTGACCAGTACATTGAAGAGTACGGTGCAGACACATTGCGAACGTACTTGATGTTTTTGGGTTCTTATGACCAAGGAGGTGATTTCTCTGATCGCGGTATTGCAGGAATACAACGTTTTTTGAATCGGGTTTGGCAATTGGTGATGAGACATCAAGACTCGCTCCCATCCAATGAATTGGATGTCGAGTCCCAACGCAGGTTACATCAAACCATTTACAAGGTGAGAGAAGATATTCAAGCGTTGAAGTACAACACGGCGATCGCTACGTTGATGAGTTATCTCAACACCTTGGAAGCCAAAGAACATCTTTCTCAAGCAGAAATCAAGCCCTATGTGTTGATGTTGGCTCCCTTTGCTCCCCACATCACCGAGGAACTTTGGAGTCGCATGGGTGAATCCTATTCAATTCATCAACAGCCATTCCCTCAAGCTAATCCAGAGTTTCTTACACAAGCGCAAGTGACAATCTCCGTTCAAATCAACGGACGGACTCGAACCACACTTCAGCTTGCTCCAGATGCATCTCAGGAAGAGGCGATCGCGTTGGCAACACAGTCAGAATCCTTGCAGCGTTATATTAACGAGCAGGAAGTTCGTCGTGTGGTTTATGTACCCGGTCGGGTTCTCAATCTAGTGGTTTGATAGTAGCATTGCTCATCCTTTCTTCAGCTTCGACTGCTGATTTCCGATAAAGTCTAGACTATTAAGAACCCTAAGACGAATAGGATGCCCATGCCGACCTATCGATCCAAAACCTCCACCCAGGGACGCAATATGGCCGGTGCCCGTGCGCTCTGGCGTGCCACCGGAATGCACACCGAGGATTTCGAGAAGCCAATCATTGCCGTTGCCAACTCCTTTACCCAATTCGTACCTGGCCACGTTCACCTCAAGGATCTGGGTCAATTGGTGTGCCGTGAGATTGAAGCCGTAGGTGGTGTCGCCAAGGAATTCAACACCATTGCCGTGGACGATGGTATCGCGATGGGTCATGACGGGATGCTCTACAGCCTGCCCTCACGCGAGATCATCGCCGATTCGGTTGAGTACATGGTCAACGCCCATTGTGCCGACGCTTTAGTCTGCATTTCCAACTGTGACAAGATCACCCCTGGTATGTTGATGGCAGCCCTGCGTCTCAACATTCCCAGCGTATTTGTTTCTGGCGGTCCGATGGAAGCGGGCAAGACGAAACTCGCAGACCACAAACTGGACTTGGTGGACGCGATGGTGGTTGCTGCCAACGACAGTATCAGCGACGAGGTTGTCGAAGAGTATGAGCGTTCCGCCTGCCCAACCTGTGGCTCTTGCTCCGGTATGTTCACCGCTAACTCCATGAACTGTCTCACCGAAGCAATCGGTCTTTCCTTACCGGGCAACGGCACCATACTGGCGACCCATTTCGACCGTAAAGATCTGTTCCTCAACGCCGCAAAGACCATTGTCAGCATTACCCGTCGCTACTACGAGCAGGACGATGAATCGGTACTGCCCCGCTCTATCGCTAGTTTCAAGGCATTTGAGAATGCCATGATGCTAGACATCGCGATGGGCGGCTCGACCAACACCATTTTGCACTTGCTGGCTGCTGTCCATGAAGCCGGTGTTGATTTCACCTTGTCGGACATCGATCGCCTCTCGCGCAAGGTTCCACAACTGTGCAAGGTGGCACCTAACACTCCCAAGTATCACATTGAGGATGTCCATCGCGCTGGCGGCATTCCCGGCATTCTCGGTGAGTTGGATCGAGCACAACTGCTTCATACGGACGTGCCAACCGTTCACAGTCAGACGCTCAAAGAAGCGCTCGATCGGTGGGACGTTAAGCGTACCGATGACGAAGTTGTCCACACCTTCTTCAAAGCTGGCCCGGCGGGGATTCCAACTCAGCAAGCGTTCAGTCAATCGACCCGCTGGCCCTTCCTTGACCTGGATCGAGAAAACGGCTGTATCCGTAGCCTCGAAAACGCCTACAGTACCGAGGGTGGACTGGCTGTACTCTACGGCAATCTGGCTGAGCGCGGCTGTATTGTTAAGACGGCCGGCGTAGATGAAAGCATTCTGGTATTTGAAGGTAAGGCACGCATTTATGAAAGTCAGGATGCCGCTGTCAAAGGAATTCTGGGCGAGGAAGTGGAACCAGGTGACGTGGTAATTATTCGCTATGAAGGACCTCGCGGTGGGCCTGGGATGCAGGAAATGCTCTATCCGACCAGTTACCTAAAATCCAAGGGTCTGGGCAAGGTTTGTGCATTATTGACCGACGGCCGCTTCTCCGGTGGAACTTCGGGACTCTCGCTCGGTCATGCTTCTCCGGAGGCGGCGGCGGGCGGCAACATTGCGCTGGTTAAGGACGGCGATCCGATCCGGATCGACATCCCCAATCGCAGCATCAATGTGGAGCTATCGGCAGAGGAATTAGCCAACCGTCGTGCTGACATGGAAGCGAAGGGCAAAGATGCCTGGAAGCCTGCACAACCCCGTCAGCGTCGAGTAACAGCAGCGCTCAAGGCTTATGCACTGCTGGCGACTAGCGCAGATCGAGGCGCAGTACGAAACCTGGAAATGCTTGAGTAGATTGAATCTCCTTCGCCTGTAACTGTTGTTCTCGTTTTCTTGTCCGTTCGTCTGCCAGCATGGGATTGCGGCAAGCGATCAACAGTAGTATGGTTATCCAAAACTTTGACGTTTAATTGTGACAAGCAGGAAGGGTTGACCAAGAAGATTGAGGCGCAACAGTCGGTGCTTGTACTGTGAGAATCACCTCGCCCCTGTCGCCATACTTCCATCCTGTAGCTTCCACAAGTGGCTTTGCGGTAGGATGAGTGGCGCTGTCAGAATTGGTAGTAAGGGAGCGATCGCTAATATCTATACGTACAGCCTCATCATCCTCTCGCTGGCGACTTTCAGAAATACTAGCACTCTCAACAGTTGGTATTCGGTAAGTTGGATAGGGTGCAACTGGGGGGTCATCTGGCATCACTGGCAAACCACCTTTTCCGGTGATGATGAATTTCCCCTCTCGTCGGTTGCTGCGTCCAATGCAACTATTAGCAATCGACCTACCCGTGACGCGACTGAGGATGTTCTGAATACCCCCAGCATTGTTGAAGAAAGCAGTACCCCCAGTAGGGACAGAAAACGTATCAAAGCTGTGGAACAGATTTGTGCCTGCTGTGGTTCCGCCATTGATGACACTCGTATTCCCCTGTTGCGTGACAACAGAATTAACCGGGAGTGTTGCATCCGGGACGATTTGTGCTGCTGTTGAGTGGGAACTCAATAGAGCATAAACAGCAGTGCCGTTGAGTAACCAAAATCTCAGACAATGGCGTTTCATCTCAGATGCGCTTAAGAGTGCATTCTGATGAGTTTACCAGGAGAGAAGATTAGCCAGCTATCAAAAATGAGTCTGTCGCTCGTTAAAAATTTTCCTTCTCCTAGTTACTTTCCATCCTCAACGCCAACTTTCCAAAATTGGAAAGCGCTTTTCCGAAAACAACGTCGTATTCCTCGCTGACCTTGAGGAAAATTAAATTAAGAACACTACAAGCAATCAAGAAAAGAAGTTCAACCAAAGCTTGTACACAGTTCACAAATTATTTAGTAATTACATCAGCTAAAACCATGAAACTCATTTACCGCGCTCTGATTGTTGAAACCACTCCTCGCCCCGTCCAACCTTACGTTAAACCGCGTGCCATCAATTGGCGCTATCAAACCTCCGATGAAAAATTTGAAGTGACTCCTCGCCCCGTCCAACCTTATGTTAAACCGCGTGCTATAAATTGGCGCTTTCAACCCCCAGCCCTGTTGCCTTCCGAAGTTTGACTGAAAAATTATTAGATCTTTTGAACTCAAGCTGATTAATCGGAGCAACTTAACCCAAGGAACTTTAGAGGCTGTCTCTAAAGATCACTTATTTCGTAAACAAAAAGGAAAAGCTATGTCAAGCAGACTCACACCCCGTTTAATCCTTGCTGTCCTCATTTCACCCCTAAGTGTAGCCTACACACTTCGTACTAAAGATAAGAAACCTTTTTCGCGTGATTTCTGGATTAACTTTGCTCTAATGCTCGTACCAGTTCCTGGTACGGCTATTATTCACGCATTTTGGTTCATTTTAAATGAAGAACGTAAAGGGCAGGAGTAAGCAAGCGCAAATAATTCTGGGACTTCCAAGGAATAATTGGACTTTGGGTAGCACATGGTTCCGTGGTGCTTGCGAGGGCTGTGTGCCGGCAAGCTTGAGGTGATCACCTGATTCATACTTCCGTTCAGCAACGCCAAGTTTTTAGCTATGAGCAAGTTATTGCAGGAAAGAAGCTTTTATAGTTCTGAACCTATTGCATATCTACTGATTGAAAGGTTTCGTCTCTCGCCTTTCAGTTTTGGGCTGGTGTCAATGGCAATCTTCACTGGGCTTGCCCTACTTACCGCATGGGTCAGCAATACGCTGTGGTCAAAACCGGGGGGATTACTGCAAAGTTTGATTCCTTGGATCGCACTAATGTTCTTCAATCCGCTCCTTTTAGGGTACTACCTCTGGAGTTTTCAGGCTATCAAGAACTTAATTCAAGAACTTAAAACATCAAATGTGGTAGAAGCCGATAATCTAGAAGAAATTGATCTGATTGCGCTCAAGCCGTATTACCAGAAGTGGCGCAAATTTATAGCGCTAGGTAGTGCTATAAGTTTTAGTATTTTTGTCTTCTACACCCGATTTGGTTTAGAGAAAACTTGGAGTAGCTCAGGTCTGCTACCGAATTTAGCCACTACAGTCGGAACTTTTGTAATAGCCTACATGGGCAGTGTTTTGGTGATCAACCTGATCACGAATATCTGGGTTCTCTACCACATCCTGGGAAAGAAAAAACTGAATATTAATCCTCTCCACCCTGATCGTTGTGGGGGGCTGCGCTTCCTCAGTCATTATTCGCTGAAAACTGCCTATCTTGTTGCTATTTTCGGAATCTGGGTTGGAGCTGTAGAATATCAGTTTATCACACAAGGACATTGGCGAGAAAACGGGTTTGTTCACCTCATCATCCCGCTGTACATTGTCCTGTCAATCACTTGTTTCTTTTGTCCGTTATTCGCTGCTCATAATGGCATGGAGAAGGCTAAGGTAGAGCTTTTGTACCAGATTGCTCGGCAGTTTCAGGCTGCTTATTCAGAGATTCATGCCTGCCTGACTGAAGATTCAGAAACAATAAAGCAAAGAACTAAAAAAATCCAGATGCTACGCACCTTATATACCATGACTGATGAATTTCCTGTGTGGCCCGTTGATGTCCAAACTTTCCGTCGATATCTCATCGCTGTTCCTACCCCTCTAATTCCTCCTCTAATTGGTCTAGTGCAAAAATTCATAACTAAATAGGGGTTTTAGGGAGATGGAAAATAAAGGTATCTATGTAAGGCGTGGGTTTTGCGATGATTATCTAAACGCTCTGGAAAATTAGGACTGATACGCTTTTCGTCCCATTTTTGCGCTTACTATTACACGCTAGTTTACTAATCATCCAATGAAGTGTTCGCCTGATTTTGTCTCCTTTACATTTCTTTAGAGACAGCCTCTTACCTATGAAACTGCACTATCGTGGTCTATCTTACGAATCGCATTCGGAAAATATTGAGACTATTGAGACTGGAGTTACTGGCATATTTCGCGGACAGACTTATCAAATTCGTCGTCCCCTAGTCGAAGCTTGCTCTCAACCTCACATGAATCTGAAATATCGCGGCATCGCTTACACAGTCAATCCAACTTCTGCCATCAAGCCGCAAATATCACAAAAAAACAACGGCAACAATCCCGCCTTTGGATAGCTCAACAGCACTGAAGATTCAGGTCTAATTTTTTCCTAACTTATCTATCTTCATCCCTCTTCGGCTTTCTGCAAGCGAAACTTAGCTTAAAGGTAAGTAGACCTCTTCCCTAAATACAGCAATTGGGTTTAGGGAATTGATTTGGGTGCGACATCAGATGAATCCTTAACAACCTATACTAATGGAGTCCAATCATGAATTATTGAACTCTTCAAAAGCCTGAACCCAAGACCAATTATCTGGATGTTGTTAAATTTATAGGAGCAAAAACTTAAACCTAGTATAGTATTGTAACTTTGAATAAATATATTTGAATTAATGCCAGTCATGAGTCGAGATACGGAGCAAGTTAAGCCAAAATTTCTTGTTGTTGACGACCACGAAGCAATTCTCGAAGGCACTATCCCAGCACTTAAAGGGAAGTATCCAGAAGCGGAAATCCTAACAGCCCAGGATGCACAGACGGCGTATCAACAAGTTGAACGATACCGCCCAGATTTGGCAATTGTTGATTTGTGTTTGCCAGAGAAACCTCACGCCCCTGCCGAAGCTGAAGTGGGCATTCAACTGCTCAAAACTTTGATGGAGAGCACTCTCGCCCCCAATTTGGTGGTACTCAGTACGAATGTCAAGCCACTGGTGCGTCTTAAACCCATGATTAATGCTTATGAAGGTGGCTTTGCGGCGATGGATAAGTCTTTGCCTATCAAAGAAATGTTAAGACTAATTGACTTAGCACTGCGAGGCTCGATTTATTTGTCAACAGAATTGCGATCGCGCCCGGAATTTGACCGAAAATGGATCGAAGTCCTGACGCTCAAATTTCAGGAAGGCTTGACGGATAAAGCGATCGCCCAAAAAATGAAGGTAAGCGATCGCACCGTGCGAAACTACTGGATTAGATTGCAAGATGCTCTAGGCGTCTATGACGAACCAGGTAAAGAGTTGAGAGTTCAAATTGAAATAGCTGCCCGAAAAATCGGATTAATTAGTTGATGAAGGTGACGCTTCCTATCAAAATAAAGTCCTGGAAGAAAATCAAGCAACAACTAAAATTCTGGCGTGAAGTCGCGCTGCCAGGACTCTCTGTTGTGGGACTCGTGATGCTAGTTCGCTCAACGGGATTACTGCAATCACAAGAGTGGCTTGTTTTCGATCAATTGCTTGCTCATCGACCAGCTGAAGCTGTTGATACACGAGTAGTAATTGTAGGCATTGATGAAGATGACATCAACTATGTGGGAGGCTTTCCCATACCGGATAACCAACTCGCCAAACTACTAAATATTCTACAGACCTATCAACCCAGAGTAATCGGTCTTGATATTTTTAAAAGCCAAAATAGGAATCCAGAGCGTGTACAACTCAGTTCAGCTTTAAGAGCGAGTCCAAATCTTATTGGCATTGAAGTTGTTTTAAATCAGTCAAAGACCTTTAACGTGAAACCCCCGCCAGAGATACCTCCGGAACGAGTGGGTTTTGCCGATCTAATTGTTGACCCGGATGGAAAAATACGGCGCAGTCTTTTAGCTAGTAAGACTTACACAAAAGAGCTGAAATACTCCCTACCCTTGCGTCTAGCACAAGCTTATTTGCACTCCGAAGGAGTTGTATTTCATCATGGCAGTCGCTCTTATGCTCCCATTCAATTTGGCTCATTGAAGTTGCCTCGCTTTCTTCCTAATTGCGGAGGATATGTAAGAGCTGATGCTAATGGTAATCAAATACTGCTGAACTTTCGCTCTCATCGGCAACCCTTTCGTACCGTATCTCTAAGAGATGTTTTGAATCGGAAAGTCGATCCGAATTGGATTCGCGATCGCATTGTGATTATTGGCATGACAGCCTCCAGTGTTAAAGATAGTTTTATCACTTCAGCGGTTAAAGGTACACTTTACACCACCGCTTTAGGAGCCGAGGAATCATCTAACCAATATCAATGGATTTATGGCGTAGAAGTTCACGCTCATGCCACCAGTCAAATTCTCAGTAGAGTATTAGACAAACGACCACTATTAAGAGTGTGGCCGGAATTTTGGGAGTATTTGTGGATTTTAAGCTGGGGTTTGTTGGGCATTATTCTGGGCTTAATGCTGCAATCGCCCTGGAAAACATTCTTGAGCCTTGGATTGGCTAGCCTCACACTCGTTGGATTTTGTTATATTCTCCTCGTTTTCGGTTGGTGGATTCCCTTAGTGCCAACCTTGTTAGCGCTTTCCGGTGCCGGATTGACAGCATCATTTTTTGATCGAGATTTGAGAACGTTGCTTGAGGAACGCAGTTTAACGCTGAAGCGTTCTTTTGAGGCAATCCACAACGGGCCTCTGCAAACTCTGGCTGTAATGTTAAGGAGTCTGGGTGAAGAAGAGTTATCAACTGAGGAGTTGCGATCGCAACTTCAACAATTGAATCAGGAGTTACGCAGTATCCCAGATTCCCTCTCTCAAGAAATGCTTTCTCGTGATGAGAGTCTTTGTCTAGAGGGAAATGTGGTTCTCGATTTACAGACTCCAATTGCTGAATTACTCTATCAAGTTTACGACCTTACCTTAAGAAGAAACTTTCAAGGATTTACTACAATTGTGAGTTTTATACCTCCCAATTTTGAGCCACTAGAAGACAGCCGCTTAAGTACAGCTCAGAAGCGATGTTTATGCCTATTTTTACAAGAAGCTCTGTGTAATGTAGGTAAGCACGCGAAAGAAGCGACCCGTCTTGATGTTATTTGTACACAAGAGCCATTCTGGTATTGCCTGAAAATTATTGATAATGGAGCTGGAATTATTTCAGAATCCAACTATACAGGTGGCAGAGGAGGAACGAATCAAGCTCACGAGATAGCCCGACAACTGAGGGGTAAGTTTCGGCGATTTCCCCACTCTCCTCAAGGCACTATCTGCGAGTTGACTTGGCCAGTAGCAATGGCTTGGTGGCGATTCTAAAGTATTTGGTTGTTGGTTGTTGGTTGTTGGTGAAAAAATATAAATAACAAGTAATAAATAATAAATAACAAGTGACAAGTGACAAGTGACAAGTGACAAGTGACAAGTGACAAACAACAAACAACAAACAACAAACAACAAACCTAGATGCCAAAATTGGAAAGCAGTTTTCCTAAAACAACGTCGCCTTCATCGCTTGAGCAAAAGTATTGTAGTTATATCAGGCAAATGTCCTGACTCTCATTAGATGCCAGGAATGTCAAAGAAATTACAGCGGATTTCAACTGGGTGAAGTATACAAACTAGGCTTGATATCATGTCCGGTTGATTAGGTTGACACCGAGAGATCAGATGTTGGGTTTCGTAGCTTGACCCAATCTACCCATGTCGTAAGCGTTTAAGCGGACATGATATCAAAGCTAGGTAGAAAGCCTATTTTACTTCTAAATTCTGCTGTAAATTTTTAGTTTTGCTCATAGAAGAGGCTCACATGATGCATTTATCTAAACCAATTGATGTGACAGCGCACTCTCAAGTTATAGTTTCAACTGAAGAACCGCCAGCGCTCATAACGACTACACCAATTAACCAGATGAGTAACACTTATGGAGTACTTTTCGTATTCTTCTTGTTTTTTAGTTACATCTGTGCCGGAGTTTGGTATAAAAAAAAGCAAGAAGCGCGATTACTGGCTCTTCAAGAACAAATTAAAACCTTAGAAAAGATTTGGAATATGTCAGGATTTGAACGATGACATCCCCATAAATAGTATTGAAGTATTGTTGTAGTTATAGCAGGAATAGCAGGGTACACACAATCATTTTTTTGTCAATGTTTAACAATTTTTACCGCTATAACGCAGGCAATTATCCACCTCCGACTAAGTGTTTTAACTAATAATCAATAGAGCAAATATCAAGCTTGTACTGAAAGCTAATGAGGAGAATACCATGTCAAAGAATACGAATAATTGGCTTCTAGACAATTTGGATGAAATCGAAAAGCGATCGCTTATCCAGAGGTATCTACAAAACCCCTTCTCTATTACCTGGTCAAAATTGACTAATTGGGTTCAAGGTGAGCGACTTTCTAACCAATCTGAAGTTACTGAAGTTTGCCAATCCGAACCCTCCGATATAGATTTTATCCAACAGCAAGATTTGTACCCTCACGTCACAGACCGAGTTGACCCCTCACTCTACTACTCTCTTTTTCTTCCCCATGGCTGGTATTGATTAAAAATTGAAAGATGCTGAATAAATCAAGCTCTCTGCCAGCACTACGAGCGCATGACTCAGAAATTTTTCAGCGATAATTTGTTCAACCTACATTGTTACCCATTACTTACACTCACAGGATAATTCCAATGTCTAATGCCGCACAATCAACAAAGTCAATCGTTGTTCTTCAAGAAAGTTCAACCGGACCTGAAGTGACAGACCTACAGTTCATTTTGCAAATTCGCAACTTTACTTCAGACGCACCAGATGGTCAATTTGGTCCGCGCACCAAAGCTGCCGTCATTAAATTTCAGCAGGCTAAAAAGCTGCTTGCAGATGGCATTGTTGGTTCAAAAACCTGGGCGGCAATGAACTACGTTTGGCCTCACAATCAACCTGGAACTTTCTTGAGACAGGGAGACACAGGCAAAGCGGTTCAACTGATGCAACAAGCGATGGTTGCAAAAGGAATGAATCCAGGTAAACCAGATGGCATTTTTGGTTCAAAAACGAAAGCGGTGGTGATTCAACTTCAAAAGAATGGGGATGGTGAACGCTATTCCAACATCGAAGGGGTTGTCGGCCCACTCACTTGGGGCGGCATCTTTGGAGATTAGGAAGTGTAACGACTTAAGCTTAAATCTAGTCAGACTAGGATGCGATCGCTGATTGCCTTCATAAGCGATCGCATTTGATTGGCGATTTTAGTTTCTAGCAAAGCAAAAACAGACGGTAGAGAGATAGAAGGAGGACATCATGACTCAATACGATTACATTGTGATTGGTGCAGGTTCGGCAGGTTGTGTCGTTGCTAATCGCCTGACAGAAGATGGTGAAACAACCGTGTTGTTGCTCGAAGCAGGTAACCCAGCGACTAAACCAGAAATTCAAACTCCTGTAAGCTGGACAACCTTACTAGGAACTGAAATAGATTGGGCTTACTGGACTGAACCAGAACCGTATCTCAATGGACGCAAAATCTTTCATCCACGGGGAAAAGTTGTCGGTGGTACCAGTTCAATCAACGCCATGATCTACATTCGTGGGAATCGTCACGATTTCGACTCTTGGCAAGAACTAGGCAATCCCGGCTGGAGTTACGAGGATGTATTGCCCTACTTCAAAAAATCAGAAAATCAGCAGCGTGGCGCATCAGAATTTCACAGTGTTGATGGACTCTTGAGCGTTACCGATCCTCTAGCGCCTGCCGTCACCTCACAGCGATTTGTCGAAGCAGCAGAGCAACTCGGTTACACTCGCAACCCTGATTTCAATGGCGCACAACAAGAGGGTGCAGGATTGTATCAATTAACCCTCAAAGACGGCAAGCGACATAGTGTAGCCGCAGCATTTCTCGTACCGATTCTCGATCGCCCTAATTTAACCGTGCAAACGGGTGCGTTAGTCACTCGACTCTTGTTTGAGGGAACACGCACCGTTGGGGTAGAGTATCTGCACGAAGGAACGCTGCATCAAGTTCGTGTTGATCGGGAAGTGATTGTGTCAGCAGGTGTGTTCGATTCTCCTAAACTGCTGATGCTGTCTGGAATTGGCAATGCAGAAGAACTGCGATCGCTAGATATTCCCGTCGTTGCTAATTTACCTGGTGTCGGACAGAATCTTCAAGATCACATTGCGGTTCCCGTTGCACACCGAGCGATTCAGGATGTGCAACCTGCCGCGACCAGTAATATTGCAGAAGCTGGAATGTTTCTACACACTGAAGGTAATTTAGATGCTGCACCAGATTTACAGTTCTTCTCAGGTCCTGTGTTATGGACACCACCTGGCTATCCGAAAGACGGTCTGGGTTTTGCCAGCACAGTTTGTTTGAATCATACCCAGAATCGCGGCAGTGTCACCCTGCGATCGATAGATTTCAAAGACTCACCCTGTATTCGGATGAACTATCTCCAGAGCGAGGCCGATCTGCACAAGTTGGTGCTAGGGCTGAAAATCATCCGTGAGTTGTTCAGCAGCAATCCATTCGATGAGTTCCGAGGTGAAGAAGTCGCTCCGGGTATGGATGTGACCAGCGACGGGGCACTCCAAGCTTATGTTCGGGAAGTGGTAGATTCAGACTGGCATCCGGTCGGTACTTGCAAGATGGGAACTGATTTAATGGCAGTTGTAGACCCCGAACTGCGGGTACATGGGGTTGATGGGTTGCGGGTTGTGGATGCCTCGATTATGCCAACTATTACTACAGGAAATACAAATGCACCCACCATTATGATTGGCGAAAAAGCCGCCGATTTGATTAAAGGTGCAGGGCAAATTTCCGAGCAAGAGCGAGAAAGCAATAAGATGCGATCGCTTGCTAGTCGTTATATCAAATAGCTCAATGTTTGCTACAAATACTCCTCGATCCCCCCCAGCCCCCCTTAAAAAGGGGGGAGAAAATCGAATGCGATCGCTAGTTAGTCATTGAAGCTTTACCGATCGAGTGCATAAATTTAGTAGGTTGGGTCGAAGTTATGAGACCCAACATCTTCGTATTTATTGGGAAACGAAGAGAGCTCTACCCAATCTACTGGCTGTTTTGGTAGTATTCTCAACGTGGGCATTCTAGAATTAGACTGGTCGCTCAATCTCAAAAAGACCGCCAGAGCGCATTAGACTGTCTTGTTTCAAGAACCCCAGTGTGAGAGGAGGACTAGGCCAGGAGTGCAACCTGTAACCCTAGACGCCACTCAGGAAGACTTGATCTTGCAGGCGCAGATTTTGCCTCGCCCGCCCCTCCTCTCTAGTCAAACATTTGGGTGGGAAGGGATTCACGTCCAACATCACCGACAGCCGAGTTGGGAAGTCCCTAGGCATTATAAAGAGCAGCATGTGATCTGTGTCAGACACTGCAATCATGCATACAAAAGGGAACATGTGCTTGATGGACGTAGACAAAGTTATCTGGTTGAAGATGGCAGTATTTTGCTCATCCCAGCCTATGTAGAACATGCAGGGAACTGGAACGAAGAAAATAGCTTTACCTTGCTCATGCTGGAACCAACACAGGTTGCTCAGATAGCACATGAGTTTGTCGATACCGAGCATGTCGAATTTGTACCGCAATTTAACGCACCCGATCCGCTGATTCACCAAATTTGTCTGGCACTATTGTCAGAATTGGAGTCTGATGGATTGGGAACTCGTCTTTACGCTGAGTCGATGGCAACTGCACTCTGGGCACATCTACTCAAAAAGTATTCAACACAACCCCTGCAAGAGTCCGCTCATCGTGTTGGCAACAATCAGCTACAACCTGCGATCGCATTTATCAATGACAATTTAGATCAAGACTTAAAGCTGGCTGAAATTGCTGCTGTGGTAAACATGAGCCAGTTCTACTTTGCACGAATGTTTAAGCAACTGATAGGCATTTCTCCGCATCAGTATACTGAAATACAGTAAGGGTACGGCAATGCCGTTCCCCTACAAACAATCTGTATTGCACCCAACTGAGAACCGCTATAAGTTTTCCTAGACCTAATTAAAAGTCTTTTTTAATAAGATTGAGGGGATATCGTGACTCAAGCTCTACAAAATACACACAAAAACTTGAGGAATAGCGGCGCTATATATGTTGCTTTAATCTTATTACTATCGACACCAAAAGTAGCCCTAGCTGACAGCAATAATCTTGACGATCCTCCACCAAAGACTATGGGAACTTCAGGCGGCTCGGTGCTAAGGCACAATCATTCCCTAAATAATTTTGCAGTTCTGCTAACCGCAATTCATCCACAGTTTTTAGTACGGACTTCAGGTTTTGTTGAATACCGGATTCCCTCTCCAACTGTGAGTTTTGCTGCAAGCGTAACTCGATCAACTCTCGATAAACGGGTTCAACATTGTCCCGAAAGTCAAACTGAAAATCTTGCTGTTGCAAGGCGAGGTCACTGCGGGTACTTTTAAGACTAAGGACAGATTTTTCATAAAAATCGATCGCCTCATTCACTCGACCTTGCGTTTTAAATAAGCGTCCTGCCTGCCAGGCCCATAAGTAAAGGCTTTCGTTGGCTACGGTGGCAATGAGCGCCTGTTGGGTAAGATCGATCGCCTGTTGATAGTCTTGGCGACATTCATAAACGTGCCCTAATCTACCTTTGGCAAACGATTGGGCTTCTCGATCTTGTAGACGTTGAGCGATCGCAACTGCAATGCATTGAGTAGTTCAACAGACTTGGGTGATACCTCTGAGTTTAGGCATTGAGTCGCTGGATCTATGTCCCCCGACTCGCCCTGTTGGGTGACTAGTTGTAGAAGATTAGCCAGTTGGATTGCCCAGTAAGCTTTATCGCGAGAAGCGGGCAGTTGTTCTAAGACGACCAGTGCTTGTTGTAGTGTAGTGTTGACAACTGTATCATCACGACGTTGGCGGTGATAAAGCTTAACTAGACCCAGTAGCGATCGCAATTCACCCGCTTGATCATTCTGGGTACGAGCTAGCTTCAGGCTACTCTCAAAATACTGCACGGCCTGCTGATCATTACCAATAGCGTCCTGCTGAAATTTTTGGGCAGCTTTCTCGTCGCCTGAGGCACTAGCAAATTGAGTACGACGCTGGTTGCGCCCTGCGAGACTCGCGTAGGTGTTGGCTAAACCATTCAGGGTAGATGCCAAGCCTGAAAATCTCTTTCCCCGACTCCCGACTCCCGACTCCCGACTCCCAACTCCCGACTCCCTATGTTCTAGATAGATGAGAGATCAGGTAAACAATCTTGCAGTAGCAAGCAACTAGTTCCATTTCTGAGAAAAAATATAAAGTTGCAATAAGATTTTGTAAATAATTTTTAATTATAACTTAAGATTGTTTTCAGATTTGAGGAAAATTAGATGGAGACCTTTAACTAGAGAAAATTCTTCTGAGACTGTAACTTTTTCTATATCTGTAGAAGTAGCAGAATAAAGAGCTACGGGTATACCTGTATTTTTCAACGGATATATAACTTTTATAGTCTTAGATTCTTGGGTTAAGGCTATCAAAATTTAATAAAAAATTATATTTTGAAAACTTCTTGTTTTTCATAATGAACATTACATCATCCGAGAAAAATACCATACTGATAGTAGATGATACACCCGCTAGTTTAGGGGCAATGTTCGATTGTTTAACTGATTTTGGATTCAAGGTATTGATAGCGAGGAATGGCAAAAAGGCTATTCAAACGGTTGAATCTAGTCTTCCTGACCTCATCCTATTAGATGTGCTAATGCCAGGAATAGATGGGTTTGAAACCTGCCGTCGTCTGAAAGCCAATGAATTAACAAAAGACATTCCTGTAATTTTCATGACCGCGCTTACTGAGACGGTGGATAAGGTAACTGGGTTGAATCTTGGGGCAGTAGATTACATTACTAAGCCGCTAAAACATGAAGAGGTTATCGCCCGTATCAGCACCCACCTAAACCTGCGGAACCTAACCAAGAGACTAACAGCGCAAAATGTGCGTCTGGAAGAGCAGATATCTCAACGTAGGCAGGTAGAGGAGGAACTCCGACGTCAAAAAGCTGAATTAACGGAGTGGAAAAATCGTTATGAAGCAGTGATTCAGGCAAATGGTCAGATTGTCTACGACTGGAATTCTCATACTAATGAAATCACCTATGGTGGCAACTTGGAACAAATATTAGGCTACTCCCTAGAGGAGATGTCGGGAGGTTTAAATCGCTGGATAGAGTTGGTTCATCGTGAGGATCGAAACTTATTTAACCAAGAGATCGATCGCGTGTTATCCACAAAAGAGCCATTTCACCTAGAATTCCGGGTATCTCGAAAAGATGGCACCATAATCACAGTAGAAGACAATGGGCACTTCTTTTCAGACAGTGCAGGCGAAGCGACTCATATGGTTGGCTTCATGGTTGATATCACAGCTCGCAAGCAGGCAGAAGCGGAACGAGAGCAAGCTTTTATGGCATTCCAGGAAAGTGAAACCCGATTTAGGCGCTTGGTGGAATCTAATATTATTGGGATTATTTTGTTAGATCTGGGCGGCACGATTATTGAAGCTAACGATGCCTTTCTACGCATGGTGGGCTATACGCGGGAAGATGTGCACTTAGGACATCTGCGTTTAAACGAAATGACTTCGCCAGAATATCGCCATCTAGAGGAAAGAGCGATCGCAGAATTTATTACCTCTAGAGTCTGTACTCCTTTTGAGCAGGAATTTATTCGCCAAGATGGTAGCCGTGTTCCTGCTGTGGTTGGTGGGGCGCTGGTAGAGGAGTCTCAACAGAATGCTTTGTGTTTTGTTCTCGATATTAGCGATCGCAAACAAGCTGAACAAAAAATCCGCGAACAAGCTGCCCTACTCGACATCACTACCGATGCGATTCTGGTTCGAGACTTAAACAACCAGATCCAATTTTGGAACAAAGGAGCTGAACATCTGTACGGCTGGAAAGACCAAGAAGCAGTTGGCAAAAATGCTAATGAGCTTTTATATCGAGTAGGAACGTTATCTCAACTCGAAAATAATCAAAAAAGTCTGGCTCAATATGGCTCGTGGCAGGGTGAGTTGTATCAAGTCACCAAAGAAGGCCAAGAGATTATTGTTGCTATCCGCTGGACAGTCATGCGCGATAAAAATGGGCAACCTAAATCCATTCTTACGGTCAACACAGACATTACAGAAAAAAAACTCCTCGAAACTCAGGTTCTCCGAGCACAACGCATGGAGAGTATCGGTACCTTAGCCAGCGGCATCGCCCACGATCTCAACAATGCTTTAGCGCCGATTCTAATATCCATTCAACTTTTAGAACAAAAACTTCCGGATGAACAAAGTCAGCGGCTACTGAAAATGCTAGAAAAAAATACTAGACGAGGTGCTGATTTAGTTAAACAAGTGCTATCGTTTGCACGCGGTCTCGAAGGTCAGCGCACAACTCTACAGCTAGGGCCATTAATCTCAGATATTGAGCAGATTGCTAAACAAACGTTTCCTAAAGCCGTTGAGATCAACACCGATATACCAACACAAAACTTATGGACAATCTCTGGTAATACTACCCAACTGCATCAAGTGTTGATGAACCTCTGTCTTAATGCTCGTGATGCCATGCCAGAGGGCGGTATCCTTGACATTTCTGCTCAAAATTTGTGGATAGATGAAAATTATGCTCGGATGAATATTGAGGCAAAAGTTGGCCCCTACGTTGTGATTACAGTAGCCGATACAGGAGTAGGAATTCCACGGGAAATAATAGATAGAATTTTTGAGCCATTTTTCACAACAAAAGAGCTGGGTCAAGGTACAGGACTAGGGCTTTCCACCGTACTCGGCATCATCAAAAGTCACGGTGGTTTTGTAAATGTATATAGCGAAATAGGAAAAGGGACACAGTTTAAGGTCTATCTACCCGTCGCACATCCAGTAGACACAAAGTCTATAGCAGGAGAGCCTCATGAATTACTGGCAGGACATGGAGAAGTAATTCTCGTGGTCGATGACGAAGATTCAGTTCGTGAGATTACCAAAACCTCCTTGGAAACCTATGGCTACAGAGTTCTCGTGGCTAGTGATGGGATTGAAGCTGTCGCGCTGTATACACAACATAAAGAAGACATTAGTGTTGTGTTGATTGATATGATGATGCCGTCAATGGATGGTCCAACGACAATCCGTGTGTTACAAAAAATCAACCCGCAGGTCAAGATTATTGGCGTCAGCGGGCTGGTGTCGAACCATAAGATGATTGAACTTGTTGGTAATAACGTCAAAACCTTTTTACCAAAACCATACACCTCAACTGAATTATTGAAAAACTTACATCTCGTTCTCAGCAGCAACTAGATTGTTCAAACCCTAAAAGGTAAAATTAGCCTCACAAAGTCTCACATAAATATCTCGTTGATTGTCTGAAAAAGATTTTCTTCCATGCATTAATCTGGTATTATCAACCATCACTATATCGCCTTTTTGCCAGGAGACTAAATAAGTCAATTTGTCGGTAATTTCTTGAATTTCTGTGATAGTTTCATCGGGTATTTTTGAGTCATCCTCAAATCTAACTAAACTGGAGTTACTCCCCTTAACTTCCTGCTCTATTACAGGCAAAATATTATTGATAAAAACCTTATACTTGCCACATTTGCTTTCTATAAGAGCTGAGGTTACATAGGTGGTTGTAATGGATTGATCTGGATGAACTTCTAACTGCATATCATTGTCATTGCAAACTTTCTCAACGAGACTCGTATCATCAGTTTGATAGATTTTATGCCACGCCTCGGCAGGATAAGTGCGAATATACTTTATCCGTTTGGTTGTGAGCAATTTTTGTGTAGAATCACTCAACTCGTTGTAAATCTGGATTCCATCGCAGATTGTTGTTTCTCCATCCTTCAAGGCGGGAGTGGAACAGTAGAACCAGATGATATCTGGTTTTTGTTTACGATAATACATTTCTCCATGTAGAGGAACTGGAAAATTCTGCTTACCTCCAGTCACCGACAAGAGAGTTTTGTCACCCTTAATCATCTCTCTACTATAGGCACCGCCTACATAAGACACAAAATTAGTACTGAATAATTCACTAAATTTTTTAAAGGTATCTGTGTCAACATCAAATCCTCTGAAAAGTAATAAACTCGAAGATTTGAAGAAATTAATGACTTCTGTTCTATCGATTTCACAGATGTCTACATCATTTGTACCTAATACGAAAGTACCGAATGTCTCAGTTATAGGTTCTGTTTTCATCATTTTTTTAGGCATTAATGTCGCTAAACAAGATGTTAGCAAAAGTTGCCTTCGCTGACTTAGGCAAGCCCCTAAATTTATTTATGAGGCTATTCATCCTTCATCCTTCCCAATAACTCCTAAAATTCTCCTTTACCCGATATGTCTTACTTTAAGTTAAGCCCCATCGGCT
>DALYIW010000072.1:28707-30182 GCA_031970155.1 Coleofasciculaceae cyanobacterium CTOTU46601
CTCCCGACTCCCGACTCCCGACTCCCGACTCCCTATTTTCAAGACAATAGCCTTTTGGGAACTATAATGCTTTTTCTAGAATCAACTTTCTTATCGTCAAGCCGTTACAACTAGGAAGCTTTCATGAAGCGTACCTTCCGTCGAGCCTCCTTGCTCATCCTTGCGGGGCTAGCGTTCATCTTTGTCTCCATCACAGGCTGCCTGGGGCCTTTCAAAGGACAATTGTCAGCTACTGATGCTACACCCGATGTTCCTGCCGTGACCAAAGTCATCCAGAGTGGTATCAGCAGAAACCGCCTTCGGGGTGCTGCGGCACTAATCATGAGAGATAACCGAGTGATTTACGAAAGAGCCTTTGGTGACTACACCACAAATACTGTGGTACCTATTGCCTCAGCTAGCAAGTTGATCTCCGCATCGGTGATCATGTCTGTTGTAGACGAGGGTTTACTTTCTCTAGATGCTCCTATCTCAAAATATCTGCCCGACTTAAGCGGCAAAGAGGGACGCATCACGCTGCGGCAGCTAATGTCTCATACATCAGGGCTACCTGGAAATAACCGATGTCTGGCGAATACGTCCATTACATTAGCCGAATGCGTTGACCAAATCTTTCGGGTGGGACTACAGACAGATCCAGGCACTCAGTTTCGTTACGGAGGCGTATCCTTCCAAGTTGCTGGCCGATTGGCAGAGGTGGCTAGTGGCAAGTCGTGGAACACTTTGTTTGAGGAGAAAATTAAGAATCCGCTCAACATGGTGAATACGAGTTACGGAAATACTGAAAATCCTCGGATTGCTGGGGGGGCATCTTCGACACTCCAAGATTACGCCAACCTGCTCCAGATGCTTCTCAATGGTGGGGTTTTTAAGAGTAAGCGATCGCTTTCTGCTCAATCCGTTACTGAGATGCAACGAGATCAAACTCGTGGTGTTCCTATTGCTTCCACACCTCAGCCAGATAAAAGACGCTATGGGTTAGGTGCGTGGCGTGACATCGTTGACTCCAAAGGTAAGGCAATCCAACTGAGTTGTCAGGGAGCTTTTGGATTCTCACCTTGGATTGACGTACAACGGAAACTTGTAGGCGTCTTTCTCGTCAGAAACAGGCTGCGTAATGTATTTGGGACTGTTGAACAAATGCAAAAAACAATTCGGGAAATGGTTGATTCAAGGCGCTCAGCTGCGGTAGATACTTCAGTTGGCTCTGCAATCCTCTAAAAGGCACAGATACTAAGCTGCTGTACATTTACGCACAGCATACTTGAGTTCCTCGTTTTTTTGTTGACTATTAACTGTTGAGTGCTCAGTGTTAACGGGTTTCTCCTCAACAGTTAATTCTCAATAGTCTTTACGACAATAGGCAATGTTTGATGCACATTACCCAACAGGAAATTAATTCCCTGTCTCATCGCGAAAGCCTCCTAAGAAACTAGCAGGGGGAGCAGAGGAAGCAGGGGGAGCAGGGGGAGTAG
>DALYIW010000073.1:0-7659 GCA_031970155.1 Coleofasciculaceae cyanobacterium CTOTU46601
CTTGCAGATTATTCGCTTTAACAAAGCAGACTCACCAACTGAATGGGTTTTCCGTAGTCGAATTGCTGAGACAGTGCGATTGCTAACAAAGCTACGCCAACGGATTGTTTTCAATAACCCAGAAAAAGAAAAGCATCGCATCAGCAAAAGTAAGCGCTTAGTGGCAGATGTAAAATTCAGCGTCGCTTCCCGTCGAGTGCCTCGGCGAAATATTCCAGTTCAGACGTGCATGGCACCCCTACTCAACGGCAGTGACTTCCAACAGCAGACTGCCAACTTGCTGTTAGAAGTGATTACAACGAGGCTGAAAAAGCTACGTCAAATGAGTGGCTTTCAACAGCGAGCCTTACACAGGATTTTGGAAGCCGTCGAATTAGATGCACAAGAAGGCATTGAGAAGGGAGTCGTAGTGACAGCTAGCACGGGTGCTGGTAAAACCTATGCATTTTTTCTCCCCATACTCGCCAAGATGCTGCTGGAGCGCTGCTTGCGGGGACGCGTAGGAGTCAAAGCTATCTGTATTTACCCGCGAGTCGCTCTATCGGAAAATCAACTGACTGACTTTATTGAGGTATTATACTACCTCAATCAATTGCTGGGACAACATAATCTTCGACAACTGACAATTGGGGTAGAGAGTGGCGCAGCAGTCTACCAAGCGCGAGACTTTCAAAGCACAACTGATGAAAAGAAGCGGCAACTCTCCAAGATACGAGGCTGGACGTTCAGCGAAGAGTATGGGGGGTATCTTTCTCCCTTCGCCTACTGCGTTGGCACAGAGGGGAAAACTTGCAGCAATGGTAAACAACGACTCCTAGTCCGTCCAACCCAGCCTCAGCTTCTAGTTTGCCCTGTCTGTAGTAAGCAGTATCCCTTTATCAAGTTTGCCAGGGATGTGATGAAAGAACATCCGCCTGACTTGCTGATTGCGACAACCGAATCCCTGCACCGACGCTTGCTCTCTACAAAGTACCAGTACCTGTTCGGGACTGACACCTTCTGTGCCCCCTCAGTGGTGATGTTAGATGAGATTCACCTACAAACTTCCACGTCTGGGTCTCAGGTAGCACTCTTGTTGCGACGGTTGATGGCTCGAATTCGGATGGGTCAGCGCGAACGCAACGAGCAAAACAACTTAGCCTTCGTGGGACTGAGTGCCACTATTGCAGAACCTGTCCAATTCCTCTGCGATCTATCAGGCATCCCTGTTACTCGCATTAAACAGGTAACTCCTGCCCATGACGAGATGCAAACCATTGGTGCTGAGCGATATATCTTTGTTCGGGCTGAGGAAAACGAAGATACTGCGATTATTTCCACCTTAATTCAGACGGCAATGTGCGTGTTACACACCATGCCACAGCCGCCTAAAGGTCGCTATCGTACCTTTGGTTTTGTGCAGTCTCTAGATATTGTTGGTCGTTGGCTTTATCAGATGGAAGATGCTGAAAAAGTTAAGCCAGAGCAATACAGAGCTAGACAAAGATATAAAGAGCAAAAAACTCCCTTAGCCGAGCGACAGATTAAATATATTCCACTGTATGTCTATCGCTATCCACCCTATAATCAACAACTTTTTCCTAACTTTCTCGGCTCTAATATTACCTGTAATTCTAATTGTGAAAGTAGTGGTCAACCCGACCGGGATTGTCCGTTTTTCCAAGCTGGTGAATGCTGGTGGGTACTTAGTCAGCGAGGGAAAGCACGTCAAGAACCCTTGAATATTAAACGGAAATCAGGTAGCGATCGCGCTATTGCCATTGAAGACTTCGATGACCTAGTAATCACTACTAGTGCCTTAGAGGTTGGCTATGATGACGAAGACTTAATGTGCGTTCTTCAATATCAAGCTCCGGCTAATGTCGCCAGCTTCGTACAGCGCAAAGGCAGAGGTGGTCGTAAAGTTGGCACTCGACCCATTGTGGTGACGGTACTTAGTCCTTACAAACCAACTGACCTATTCCTATTTCGCAACGAACACTTACTAACTGACCCAACTTTCCAGAAACTTCCACTCAATCCCCAGAATCGCTATCTTCAAAGAATTCATGGTTTTTATGCTTTATTCGACTGGTTAGCATACCGAGCCTATCGCTTAGGGATTGAACTTGACCTCGATGAATTGTCTCGTCAAGGCTATGAGTATCTTATGGAACAGACAGCAGATTCATTGGTGCTGCTGGAGTTCAAAGACTACCTCAAAAGAACCTTTGCCATTCCCGACGATGCCATAGTCAGAGTGCTTGGCTCTGACACAGAGGGTTTACTATGGAGCATCTTTCACGCTGGATTAATGAAGGGAGTATATCCCTCATTTGAAAAAGAGAATGCACCTTACGTTAAAGCTCGCAAACTGCTTTATAAACACCTGCCAGAAAACCTTTTTTCTGACATTAACTTGCCAGAGGTCAGAGTTGACTATCGTCCCGACAATCACCACCCTAATAAACAGCCCAACTCCGAAAGTATCAGCCTAGCAATCAGCGAAACCATACCTGGAAATGTTACCTTTCGAGGCGGTGAAGGTTCGACTTGGATACCTCCAGAAGTTTCTGAAGGCGAACCTACCCTAATTTCGATTAGCCAGTATTATAAATTCGATCCAAAACCTGAGCAAACTAACACAGCTAGGTTACCAGTTCGAGCGCTCAAGAAAGTTGACATTACTCCTAGTAGTGCCTACTCATTAGATTTATATCGTCCTACTGAAATTTATCCGACTCGATTTAGTCAGGATCATAATTCATCATTTTGGTATTGCAATCCAGACTCAGGGAACTTGAGTGAGTGTCGTCCCTCGGAAAATCCTGCTCAAGATACTCATCAACTTGCCCATTCTTGTTCAGCTAATGCCATTAGTGCTGTTGATATCCAACCAGTACAGGGCGACACACCAACCCCAGCCTATACTATTACCTCTGGTCATCCTATTCTTAACTGTGACCCACTCGGTCAAGCACTAGCTCAACGAATTGTGCTGTATAGCGATGAACCTACCAATCTAAACCTGCTGAATGTACTCCGTGTGATTCTGGGAAGTGAGTACACCATTAAATTTCACAATTCTGCTGCTGATGAAATCCGGGGAAGGGTCGGTTTCCAATTAGACGAAAATAATCCTAAAAATTGTGTTATTGGCTACAAATTAATAACCGATGGAGTGAGTATTGACATCAACTCTAATAGCTTAACAGGAATAAGCTTATCGGTTTCAACTCAAGCTAATCTTCAAGTCAATGCCATTCGTCATGCCTTTATTACCACTTTGACAGTTAAATATCATGAGAACTATTTTGCTTCTGAAAATCTAGTGAACGTACTGCTTACTATGGCAGACGGATGGCGTAGTAAGCAAGGTGGAAGTGTAAAAGGACTCAGAGATTGGTTTATTCGGGGAAACAATGATTTTGAGAAATGGTTGACGGCAGCAATAAATGGTGTCCACCAATTATCTCAAAAGAAGCAAGAAGCTGTCAGACAGTTAGTCAAGAGTGATAATAATTACCTGTCAATCTTTCTAGACTTGTATACTGAAGTTCACAGTTTGGGTTCGTGCTATCAACAATATCTGCGGGATAATTTTCAATACAGCCTGACTCAAGCCCTCAAACAGGTGGCTCAGGAAGTTGCTGGGGTTGAAGCACTCAACTATGTGGCAGTCTGGACTTATTTAAAGGCTGACTTTGAAGAACGTGCGGCTGACCGCATCTGGCTTTATGAAATTGGCATGGGTGGAATTGGCGTAATGCGTGCAACTCACGACCTCCTACGCAAGCAACCCGATCAGTTTTGGACAACCTTGGCTAACAAGATGACTCGTTGTCCTACAGCTCAAGAGGAAGCTTTCCTGCGCCACTTGCTATCACAATCAGAGGAATGGTTGCTCCAATGCGAAACTTGGATACAGGCAATTACAGCAGCAAGAAAGTCTAGCGATCGCCAAATTGCCATTGACAGGTTACTAGCAGAGGTGCGCTGCCAACTGGGTGTACCTGTGCGCCAAGCTCAACTTAAGTCCTTACTGCGAGTCTTTATTCCTGACTATACCCAGGAAGTAGACGGCAGTCCTTTAGTCAACTGGCGCATCTTTCGGGAAATCAATCATGAGTTTCTACCCGACTGCGCTGTAGAGCTAGGACGTGACCCTTCTTTTACTGAAGCACGAGCGATGCTCTACCGTAAAATCATCAAAACCAAACAGCAGCAATCCCCCTACCCAGAATCAAGACGCCTCCTGAAACTTTACGAAACTGAGTACGTTTCCTCAAATGAAGATGAGGCAGGTAAAGCCGAGGCGCGTAAAGCATTTGAAGCGGCGGTTGAACGCCGAATGCTTTTGAACTGCCGTTGTAACTGCTCCAGTTGCTTGGATGACCGCAGTAGTGATATCGAGTCGCCAGGTTTAAGCCGCAACCTCCTTAACCGACCCCTGCTGACAGAATGGTTAAAGCAGGTTCGCACCCGTCAAACCTTAGAGGTGGATAATTCTGCTGATGCGGCTTCTGTACCTGATCGCATACGGGTGTTACTTGAAGAGGGTTGTCAGGCAATCTACCTGCGGGTAAAAAGCGATCGCCTTGCTGACCTATGTACCACTATCAGTTACCTGACAGATGCAGGAATTGATACAGATATCGGCATGGTCTACCCCATGATTACCGATATCCAAACAATATACCCTAATGACTTAAAGTTAACTGAATCTCCTGTAGTTGAAGTAACAATTCGCCCAATCGAGTGAGGTTTCCCCTGTGGCAAAGCAATCAACTAAATTGCAACCTAGCGGTCAGGCAATGTTCTATAACTTCCTACTCAACGAGGTTTTGGCTTCACAGTTAGGAGGCAACTACAAATTTTGGATTGTCTCCCCGTGGGTCACGAATTTCCGTTTAGATAACCCCTACTATGTTTCATTCCAAGAAATTATAGAAACTAAACAAGAAGCACTCCATTTATTTGACGTTTTGCATCAAATCGCTGCTAACGGAAGCGATGTTTGTATCACTGTGCGTCCTGATGAAAAAGAGGAACGATACCATTCTTGGTTGAAACAACTCAGTAAACGCAATCCACGCATCCAGGTAAGAGTACTCCCCGAATTGCACACCAAGGCATACGTCGGTCGTTACGGCGCTCTTGACGGTTCCTTGAATTTAACTAATGGGGGAGTTAACCAGAATATTGAGCTTTATACCTATTACCATGACGAGCGCAATATTTCCAAACTTCGGCAATTTTGCGTACAGTATTTTGAACAGGGGGAGCCGCTCTAATGCAGTACGAAATTGTATCCAAGTTGGGGGGAGACGACCAAGTTGGATTGCGCCTTAAATGTGACCAGCCAAGCCAAGCCGAAGACATCCAGCGATTACTGCGGCAGGAAGGTTTCAAAGTTAGCCGTCTGATGTCCTCAAATCAATCAGGCTATACTCATTTTGTCTATGTTACAGCAACAGAAATCAACTTGGGCAATATCATGCCCAAAATTAAAGCAAGCCTAGAAACTGTGCCAAGTGTAGATAATGTCAAAGTTGCTGTAAAATCTATTGCGGAAAACTCACCCAACCAACCCAACTTTAAATCCTGGCAAAAACAATTTATCCAAGTTGTTAAACAACTCAATAGTGATTCTCCTCGTCCAACCAGTTCAGTCCAAGAAATTGACCCAACTCGTCTCCAGCAACAAATCGCGGCTGGAAAGATTACAGAAATCGAAGAACGATTACTTCAGCAGGCTAATATCAATGACAGCAATGCTCTCCGAACACTAATTGCTCTCTATCACCGAACTAATAAAATTGAAGAGATAGTTGAACTCGGCAAAGCTAAACGGTCTGAGATTCTAGCCTTACCCACTTCTGGACGGTTGGTAGAACAGTTGGTAACGGCTCACCTTCAACATTATCAACAAACCAATAATCAAGAATCATTACGTGCCGCGACTCTAATTGCTCAGGAGTTTCTCCCCGAACTAGAACGGCTTCGTCAAGCCAACAGTGTGCGAAAACTACTGCATCAAACTCTCACTCCTCAAGAACCTCTACCAACCGTAGAAGGAGCGTCATTACCATTAAGCGAACGATTAACGCAGCTATTAGAGATTGAGCCAGCCGAGCGAATTACTCAGCTAGAGTCTCTCAAACAAAAATATCCAAAGGCTACTAATGTAATACTTGCTTTAGCTGAATCTTATGCGGTAACTGACAATACTGAAAAAGCTATAAAACTTTATCAATCCGTTCCGATTGAAACAGAAGAAGTCAAAATCCATTATGGCAAACTGCTACTGAATAGCGATCGCCCTCAAGAAGTAATTGACCTAATTCCAGATTCAGAAGACATTTCACCTGCCTTGGCAGGATTGCGGGGAGCAGCACTTTATCGGATAGGACAGGAATCACAGGCATTATCCTTTTTAGAAAAAGCATGGCAGGCAAACAACCGTAGTATCGAAATACTGCTACCATTAGCTCGTCTATGGGCATCTCATCAAAACTTGGAACAAGCGGCTGTTGCATATCAAGATTTGCTGGAAACTTCTGCTAACACTCTCACAATAGAGGATTACTTGTATGTAGCAGAAATTGCGGACGGTGGTGGTTTTGGGGATATCTCTGACGAAGAAGTTGTCAGCTATTACGAACGCTGTCTGAACTGTGGCTGGAACAATCTTCGCCGTCTCCCCACTTCAAAACAGGCAGAATTACTGAAACGCCGTTTCTCTCTCCGGACACAACTTAATGACATAGATAAATTAATCAATGCCTACGCGGATTGGCTTGAATGGCTAACAAATGAGAATCGTTTTGAAGAACTAGCAGAAGTACTGGCTAAACTAAGAAGTCAAGTTCAGGAAAGAAAAATTAACCTCAGGCAGCAATTTGAGCTGATTGAAATCATTGAACCCTTCATTAGCGCTCTTCCTCAACTACGGTTGCTCCTAATCAATGATTATCAAAACATTGCTTTTGCTGAGATTGAGGAAGCACTGCGCTATAAGAGACCAGAGGAAGTCTTTTTTAAAGATTTGATACGTGCTTTACTGTTCCTCGATTCTCGTCTCGCTCAGGAGGTTCATGAGTTTCGCAAACAGTACTATGCTCAAGCTGCGTCAGTGGAAGTAAAATCTTTCCCAGAAGACGATACGACAACAGAAACATTTGATTTATCTTCGCTACGCTTGGCGCTAGTCGGGGGACACGAAGCAACTCGAAGAGAAGTAATCCGTGAATTGACAGAAAGTTACAGCCTAGAGAACACTGTTGAAGTTGCGCCCTCTAGTGAGGCGTATGTGGATCGCAGCACTGTGCAGAACAAAATAAATAATTGTGATTTGATAGCTGTGATTACAGGATATATGGGTCATGACTTGAGCAAGATTGTGTCAGAGCTGAAAAAAGATGGTGTCTTAATTGGTGAAGTACTACCACTTTCTTGCCGGGGAAAGAGTGGTGTAGTTCGAGAGATTCTTAACTGGTGGATCGGACGGTAGCACGATGGCTGATTACACTCTAAGAGAAGTCCAGCAACAAGTTGATAATTGGGTATCTGAAGTCGGTAAGGGGTACTGGAGTCCGCACGAAATGCTGACTCGACTGGTCGAAGAGGTAGGCGAGACAGCCCGATTAATCAACCATCTCTATGGCTCCAAAAAGAAGA
>DALYIW010000073.1:7693-30063 GCA_031970155.1 Coleofasciculaceae cyanobacterium CTOTU46601
GAACTGGCTGACATTTTGTTTGCCGTCATCTGTTTAGCCAATTCCGAAGACATTGACTTGCAGGATGCCTTCGAGCAAATGATGCAAAAGTACTCAGTACGAGACAGCGATAGATATAAGTGATGTCTCAACTCAACCTTCTCTCTTTCAAGTAAGCAAACAAGTCGAGAAGGGTTTGCCGTAATAAGTGTCACTTTACAGTGTAAGGAGAGCGATTTTTTTGGACGAAATATAGCGAAGCTGCAACATTTCGTCCTAGTTGGGACAATCACGACACTAATCGCGATCTGCGAAAGCTCTTCTCGCTTCGCTATCGCATAAAGGCACGCTCAACCCTCCTCTCCCCCATCCAAATTTCTCAACCAATCCGTTAAATCCTCTACATCCTCAAAATCTAACAGCGCCTCACTCAACTCTTCCAACTGCGCTACCTCTAATCCCCTCACTTGCGTCTCAACCTCCGGCTCAAGTTCCCCAACCTTACGCTGAAGCTGACGCAAGATAATCGAGATTAATCCGTGTTTCTGGTGGCGATCAAACCAATAGATTAAATCATTAATACTTGTAAAATCTAACAGCGCTTCACTCAACGCTTCTAATTGACTCTCTGACAACTCCCGAACTTTCGTCTCAACTTCTGGGTTAAGTTCCCCAACCTTACGCTTGAGTAACCGCATCACGATGGAGACTTCTCCCTCGCGTCTCCCTTGCTCAATCCCCGTTCGCATCCAACTGGTAACAATCTGCATAACCTGCTCCTGTTCCTCTGGCTCAATCCTACCAAGTTCCTCCTGAAACGCTTGTTCCTCCGACTCTTTTAGGGTTAGATAGGTATCGATAAAACCCGAAATCAACTGCATCTTCGCTGGGTCTAACCGCAACGTCACCAACAACCGCAGACATTGAGCCTTCACCTTGGGACGGTCTTCGGGCGCAATCTGCATCTTGGCCATCAAGGCACTCGCCACCGGATTCGCCTGTCCCAAATAGTCGCGCCAGTTGAGACGATTCAGTTGAATCACACGATAGTTGAATTCCAGCACCCGAAAATCGGGGAATTCAACTCGAAACTGACTGGCAGCAGCCAGTTTGGGTTGGTCATAAGAAAACACCACCACTGGATAAATCGGCAAATCGTACTTCTCGGACAACCGAGCAAAATACCGAAACATTCGCTTGCCAAAGTTCGCTTGGGCTTTGGCTTGATTCTCTACATGGATGAGGAAACAAGATGGCTCACCTCGAAACTTCGCTTGCACGAGTAAATCGGCTTCATAACGCTCTCCTGCCGTGACATCGGTAAATACTTCCTTATCTAGAAATGTCAACGAGTCCGGTTCCAAGTAAGCCATGACATCGGGCAGAAATAGCTCGATAAACTCCACGAAAAAGGTAGACAGGAGTTCTTTGAACAAGCGATCGTGGTCAATCATGACCCATCTCCAGCTCCTCCACAAATTCCAAGATCTTATTCTGTTGCGAGCCTGTAGTGTCTAAATTTGGACACTACACGTTCGCACATTTTGGGCTAAAAGGTAGAAAATTAGAACGAATCACTGGAGTCGATTTCCTGAGGAGCATCCAGAGGATGAGATACTGGAAAGCCAACGAACATAGCTTCTTTACATTTCTCTACATTGAAGATATAAACTACCTGCTCGGAGAATTGGGAGAATAAGCTTTTGGGACGGTAGTTTTGGGACAACGCTCTCAGACCAACAAGAGAATGGTAAAAATCATCGTTCGTTCTGGGTGAAAGCTGAATGTCTTTATCGTTACCCTCAAGCTGAGCCAATAGGCTTTCTAGCTCTTTGCGGCTGAGGTTTTGTAAGCTAGAAACTTTTTCCTTAATCATCGGCAGAATTGATTGGTAACGAGGGCAATCCAGACATTTTTGGAGACGACCGGGCGTTCGGCATATACACCCTGGTAACAACTCTTCTGAAAATTTTTGCTGGCATGATTGACAACCGTGGGTATTGCCAGTTTCAGGTTGCCGCTGCCGATAAACGCTCTTCGATTGGCAAAATGGACATTTAATCTTTTCTACATCTGATTCTCCAATCTGGCGCAATTGGAGCAGGGCAATTTTGGTTTTGAGCTTATGCAATTCCAACTTTTCTTGAATAGTCATTAATTTCCCTCAACTCCTCTCTTAAACTTTGAAGATAACTGATTCAACTTCTCCATGACGAATAAAAATCTTAGAGATTAGTCGGGGATAAACATCAACCTTATCGTCATTTGAAAAGGTCTGCCAGAAAGGTAAGTTATTCCCCAAACGAATAATCTCTTCTGCTGTGCGATTTTTAACGGAGCTGGAAACCGAGGAATTAAATTCTTCTTCAATCTGTTTACGCAGCTTCAGCTTATACTTCTCAAGCTCTGGCTCCTCGTCGGAATTTTCTTCTAGCCATTTCAGTTTCTCTTGTAATTTCAGCACTCGCTCGGACTTAGAGTCAGAGTTTTCCGAATCATTACTGTCTCTTCCAGCTAGGCTCTTAGATTTTTGGACTAAAGCTTTAATTAAACCCGCTTCAATGTCTTGTCTTTTGACATTCTTACGATTGTTACATCCTAACCCAGAATGTCTACAGGCGTAGTAGCTATATTTTTTTTTCTGAGTAGCCTGGGATTTCACTGTACATTTTGCCTTACATTCTCCACAATAAACTAACCCACTTTGGTAAGCATATTCTCGATAATGATTAGAGTTATCAGCTTTTCTACCCAGCGCCCCACTACCCAGTTTTTTGTTGACATCAAGAAGATATTGAATTTCTGATGCCTCTTCATCAGTAATCAGTCTCTGGTCGGGATGCGTATTTCTCAAAATCCGCCAATCTTCAGGGTTTTTTAAATAGAGTTTGTTCTGATCTTCTTTCAGGTAAGCGGTATGACCGCACAAGACTGGATTAATTAACCAAAGAGAAAACCCTCTTTGAGTCCAGTGAAAGACTTTATCATGAGAGTTGATTTTGGCGCTGGTTCTTTGAATACCGTATTTAGCAAAAATAACTCTCAAAGCACCTCTGATACTTTTTTGTTGTAGGTAAGCTGAAATCAACTCCCTAGATAGCTCGAATACAGTCCGACCCGGCAGTTTTTCTAGAGAGACATTATCTCCTGTTAGCTCAAGGTAATTTAAGGGTCGATCTTCTAGGAGACACAGATAGGGGCTACGATCTAAAACGTACTTTCCATTGATCGCAAGATAGCCCCAAGGAGCAGCTTCACAGGCTTTCCCTTCTTTTCGATGATGCTCTTTTCCATGCCGAACTCGATCGCTAAGCATATCGATTTCCCACTCGGCCAGGGAACCGAGCATATTAGCCATTAGCTTGCCTTGAGGGGAACTCAAGTCCATGCTTTGGTCAAGAAACACTAAATTAACACCAGACTTTGAAAAAACATCAATAACTTGTCGCAGCTTGGGTAAGGATCTGGCTATTCTATCAACGCGAGTAACAATCACTTGGTCAACCCGCCGATTTTGGACTAAATCCATAAGTTCTTTCAGCTTGGGTCGATTATCCTTACGACCCGATTGAACCTCGACAAATATTTCGGATGCACCTGCTGCTAATAGCCGTGCGATCTGTTGTTCCAGGGCGTGAGTATCTTCGGCTTGCTCCCGACTTGATACTCGTGCATAAGCCACTATTTTTTTCGTCACCTTACGAGCCTCGTCATGAACAAATAGGAGTTGGTATACCAGTCCTATCTTATCTTTTTGTGCATACCCAGCCTGCGCTGGGTATGCACAAAAAAAACCAACAACGTGATTTCCACGCTTCTACAAAAAACACCCCCCGTACAAGGTCGAGGGTGGGGGGGAGAACTATTTCCGGAAATAGTTCTCCCCCCATGAATTGATCGCACCATCACCCGACCCTGCCGGGACTTTTTCGTTACCCCCAGTAGATGAGAAAATTTGGTTCACGACCATCTCTGACCAGAGGTAGCTTTTATTACGCCGATGCTTGGTTTTTTCGCCAGCGGAAGGGCTTTCGCTGGTTACGACTGAGACCCAGCACACGTAAGTTTATGTGGTACGCACCTCCCAAACCCAAGGCGATCGCTTACCGCAGGCAAATCGGCAAAACAGCATATCTCGTATCTGCTGCTCCACGATTCCTTCGCCAAATTCGGCATGGAACACTTTATCACCTGGAGCAAAGACAACCTGTGCCGCTTCTGCGCCTGGTGCGAGAGAGAGTAAGTCGAGCTGCTCCGTGAGTGCGAGCGCTCTTAACTTCTCCCGTTCGCCTTCAGTCAGCAAATTGTGCCAGACCCAGTTAATTTGGTTTTCACCGTGTTTTTGTTTCACAGCGGTTAGCTCCTCTTTGCTGTGGGCTACCAGTAGCTGCTCTTTAATTTTGTTAGCGAGATTTCGCTTTGCCTGCACATTATCGCTGGCTCGGTGTGGGAAGGTGCTGTAGTCACGTTCGTGTGATGGGTGTGATGGGTTGTGATGGGTTGTGACGGATGCGTGTGATGGATGAGATTCAGTTGGAGTTGGCTCTAAATCTGCCCTCTGTGCGCTGAAATTTTCATTCTCTTCATTAACCTCAAGAAAAGGATCACATCCATCACATCCATCACTATCAAGGGTTTGGGCCGTCACAAATCCATCACAAACATCCTCGTTTTCCGTCACAGGAGTTGGATTACTTGGTGGTGGAGTATCGGGTGGTTCTGGCAGTTCGGAGCCTGTGATGGGTCGGGGGGCTGTATCTTGGTCTGTGCGAATTTTCAACCCAGTAAAGTAGGAGCCATAGCGATCGCGTCCTCGCTTCACCCCAGAAAACTTGAGTTGATTGCAGCACAAATCCTCTAGAAGCTTGGTATAACGTCGCTGTCCGATTGGGCGTCCGTTAGTTTGACGCATAAAGACCGTGTAATTGGCATAGAGCCAGTCGGCTGTGCGCTCCGAGTTATCCACGCCGACGTAGGTCTTGCTGTCTGGGTCTAACACGATACAGTTGTCCAACCAGTCTGCCAGTGGGTTAGCATCACACAATGCCTCGCCTCTGACTTTGGCTAGCGTTGGCACGGTTTTGTTGGTGTTCACGACCAGCGCTCGCACTTCTGCCTCTGGCATGGTCAGTACCCATTCCAACAATCCTGCTAGGTAGGGCTGGAATTCCTCATCCAAGTCACGCCTAAGTTCCGGTGGAGTCTGGACACTGAAAGGAACTGACAGCCGCCGCCGCTCTAACCCGCTGGTGTAGTCGGCATTCTGGCAGGGTTCGTTGGCCGATAGCATCGCGAAACCTTTGAACGTGAAGCCATCGCCGCACTTTTGCTGCCTGCCCTTGACCTCAATCCGGTTTTTGTCCTCACCTGTGATGGCTTTGAGGACGTTGACCTCTCCCCCATATTTCTCCGCTTCAGTGATGATAATCAGCTTGGCTTTAGCCGCCGGAGCCAGCTCAAAGCGGTTTTCTTCAAGGTTTTTCAGAGTTGAGGGGAAAACGTTTTTATCGCCTATCAAGGCAGTTGCCAGCCGGAAGAATGTTCCCTTACCCGTGCCGCCTGGACCAATTGCTTCTAAATAGCGCTGGTAGTTAGCCCGACCGAAGATTACGCAGTTAAGCAGCGCTCTGAGTACCTCAACCAAAGCGCGATCGCCTTTCATAATCTCCAGCATCCAGGTTTTGATGGGGTCGCAGCCGATTGAGCGGTCAGCCCAGCGAATCGGCAGGCTCCAGGTGAGGTTGTAGCTGGGTGAATGAGGCAGCAGCTCCAACGTATCTTTACGCAGCACTCCATCAATCAGAGGGATTAGGTCGCCTCGCTCATCCCAGCGCTTCCTGAGCAGCTTGTGCTTTAGCAGTTTGACCACATCAGCAAGATAGGCGGACCCGAAGATTGGTCCCACTGTGGCTTCCAATTCAGCCAAAATGACCGCTCCTACCGCAATATCGGACTCCTCTGACCAAATACCAGGTGCCTCGGCTTCATAGCAATACCAGCATTGCTCCTTATCGTGCCAAGCCAGCAATTGCTGATACTTTTCAGCAAGATGTGCTGCTATTGCAACAGCTTTTGGCGGTCGCTTGCAGGGAGAATCTCCATCAGCTTCAGTATTGGCAAACTGCCGTTCCCACGCTTCAAGGTTGACGACTTTCCCCAAGACTTCACGCTTAAAATTGTCGGCTCCATTCTTCTGGATGAAATCATCCATTCCCTTACCCTGCTCAATGCTCCATAGACCAGTCGCGGAGTACACTGGCACTTTAAATTTTAAGAGCTGTTTGCCCAGCCGTCGCTGCGCCCATATTACATTGGGGTTGGAAGCGCAGTCGGCGTCGAAGGCGATGATGAATCCGAATCCCGCCCGTGCAAATTTCTCCAGCACCGAAATCAAGTAGCGTTTTCCCTGAACGTCGGCTTTAGCGCTGGTCAGTCCCATTTCCACGCCCAAAAGTGCGATCGTGGGAATGTCGTTCGAGCAACCAGCGATCGCCTTAAAGAAACCCTCACCGAGAACCAGGCAGGGGTGTCCGTCAATGTGATAACACTTCGGCTTAAGCGCTTCCAGGTCAGCCCAGTAGTGCGGGTCGTCTGGGTGGATGGGCAACATGGCGTCATAATCACCCAGCGGCGAACGGTACTTCGCAGCTTTCTTCTCACCCTCGTTTTTCCAAGGCTTGTCGGGCTTAAATTGAATCTGGATGCCTTCACCTTCCAGCAGAATTCCTCCCGATTTGGCTGTATAGCCCAGGCGCTGGGTGGCTTCGTGGGAAGAGAGCGAGCGGCAGTTGGCCTCAATCCAAGCAGGCTTTAATCCCCGCTTTTCAGTACATTCCTGGTGGTGCTTCCTGTTCAGCCCAAGACTTGCTTGCGGCTCATTGCCCTCTTCGTTAGAATTGTACAAATTGTAGTTAAAATTGTTGTAATTGGTCTCTTCAGTGCTTTTATCAGTGCTGTTGGCGCTGGTGAGATTCTGCAATACAGACATAATTTATCCATTTCGCCCCTCTTGGGCGGATACCCTGGTAGCTTAAGCGTTCTATCCCTCAGAAAGATTTCGCGCTCAAGCGCCAGCTTTGTAGAAAGCCCTGGCAGTCTTAGCTGTCGGGGTTTTTTGTTGGGCGAGCGCAGCGGAAGAACTATTTCCGGAAATAGTTCTCGATCAAATAATGTTGCTTGTGAAAATTACGTTTTCAGTCTTTTGGCATCACCTCCCATCGCGACGCTCAATCAATAGCTGCATAGTCTGAGCCAACTGCTCAATACTGAGCCGCTGTTCCTCACTCGCCAACCGGAGTCCAGTCACCGCCTCAGTAAGTAGTCCTGTTTGCTGAATCAGCAAGTCTAGTCCATTGTCTTGAAAATAGCACCCTGGTGTTTCGGTCATCCCTCACTGTCCTTCCTCGCGCTTGCCAGTTGACTTGTCATCGGAGCCTGCTCTTTGTGCTAGCCAATCCTCCATCAGCTCCAGTAACACATCACTCATTTTGCGCCCCTCTAACACGCAGGCAGCTTGAAATTGCCGCTTAAAGTCTTCGCTAGGCAGATAGACGCGAACGGTGATGTGCTTTGGGTTCGACAAGTAGGATGATCTCCATAAGAGCCTTTATGCATAATTATCCATCTTCTCACCTCCTTAAACAAATTTTTGGGGTATAGGCTTATAAGCTCTTGTGCATTTAGGTCTATGGCGCTATCCTAACAAGTATCAACCCAAAAACGCCTGCCGCAGAGAAGCGTAGAGAAAACACAGCTTCTTTGGGCAAAAATTCTTGACCCTTCTATTCAGCTCAAGGCTTGCACTTGAGCTGAATAGAAGGCAATCCGACAACTTTGAGGTTAGCCATGACTAATCGACAGATTGTGCTGACACAGGAAGAAGGTAATCCACAGCATCTCCCCAAGTTTTCTCTTGGCTCCAACGTCGTTTGGGCTTATGTTGAAGCTCACGACTACGGAGTTATCGTAGACCGCGTGTGGACAAGTGAAAGCGTCCACACAGTAACGGGCTGGCATTACCTTATACGCCTGCATCCCAATAGCTCTAGCTATCCCTTCTGTAAAGAAGATTGGGCTTTTGAGAAAGACCTCGAACTGTTGGATGAGTTCAACTCTTCAGGGGGTAAGTTCCTTGAGTAGAGAGGATGAAGAGACAGCAGCATTCCAGAACTGGCTGTGGGGTCGCATGTCCCCTGAAGATTTTGCCATTATCTGGTCACCCGTGAGCTACAGGGAGATTGGGCTACTGTGCGGAGTGTCCACTTCAACAGTACAGCACTGGTTGTGTGCTCCCACCGCTAGAACCCATCGAATTCCAGGGGATAGACCTCAACGCCTTCTAGCACTCATAGACTGGTGGTTAAGAACCTTTAATTTAACTCCCCAGCAACTACTAGCACAATTTGACCAATATTTGCGACAGCGCTCACTCGAATAAGCTGTCATGAGAGCGTTTGTTTCAAGAAGCCTCACGCTTTAAAGTCATAACACCTCAACAAGTTCAACACCCTGAAGATTTCACCCGTCCTTGGGCGATTGTCCGGCTTTTACCCGATGCTCGTCGCTACACAGTGGCGAGGTTTGCCAATCGCCAAGATGCACAGGACCATGTTAGGTTTTTGCATCGGTTTATGCCCGCCGCTGACTTTGAGGTGGTTTTTGATGTGCCGGACTCCCTTCAGGACTTGGCGACTTCTGGTAAATAAAGATGGCTTCTGCGTGACTATCTTTTTGAAACGTACTGTTATCTATTAGCGGCTTTTTACATACCGTTGAAGCACGCGGTTAATTGCCTCATCCACTTTCAGGCAACAGATAACTTCAAAAGTATGTTTTCCATTAAACCCAGTTTATTGCGCCTCTTTCTTCCTGTTGCACGGAATGAAAGAGCCGTCAGTCCTCGCTGTTTTTCCCTAGCGGGGTTGATAGGTCTTGGAGCTTTTCGAGCGCACTCCATGACACAATAGCTTGCTAGATTCTCCTTCTGATGAGAGTATTCCCGCTAATCCTGCATTGCTGATAAGAGCTTGTAGCTAGAGGAGCGCTGGGTGATAAGTTATGGAAACAGCTATTTACCCAATCAAGCAAGGCGCATCGACTTTCATGACGGAGATAGAGCAATCGACAGAGCAATCCGAGTTGGTGCTAACCACTCCTACCCCGCTCACAGCTCATCCCGCTGCCGTCTATCTCTCTAGCTTAACCAAAGGAAGTCGGCGCACGATGGGCAAAGCTCTAAATGTCATTGCTCGCCTACTAACAAACGGTCAATGTGATGCTTTGTCCCTAGATTGGTCAAAGTTAAGATACCAACATACAGCAGCCATCCGAGCGGTGCTGATGGAACAGTATGCACCTGCCACCGCTAACCGAATGCTCTGTGCCCTGCGGCGGACGCTTAAAGAAACTCGGCGGTTGAGATTGATGAGTGCCGATGATTATGATGCTGCCGTGGACCTCAAGAGCGTGCGGGGGGATTCGCCCTTAAGAGGACGGGTCTTGAAACAGAGCGAGATAGCTGCTCTCCTTAAAGTTTGCAAGAATGACCCCTCGCCCATCGGCACTCGCGATGCAGCGTTGATTGCGATTCTTGCCGGGTCTGGAATCCGTCGTTCTGAGGCAGTGGCTCTTGAAGTTGCCGATTTTGACAGAGAAACGGGTGCAATAGGAGTCCGCCAAGGGAAGGGGAGAAAGTTCCGTACAGTGTATTTGCCAGATGGTGCGAGCGCAGCCGTCAACGCTTGGCTGGAGGTCAGAGGTAATTCTCCAGGCGCTCTCCTGGGTGCCGTCAGGCGAGGCGGTCACGTTAAGTTTAAGGCAATGACAGACCAGGCGGTGATGGTGATTCTTCGCAAACGAGCGGAGCAAGCTGGGGTAGCTGCCTTTTCTCCTCATGACTTCCGTCGCACCTTTATCAGCAACCTCCTGGAAGCCGGTGCCGATGTTTTAACCGTTAGCCGTCTGGCTGGACACTCCAATCCTGCCACCAGCCTAAAATACGACCTGCGTGGGGAGAATGCCAAGCGCAGAGCCGTCCAACTGTTGCACGTTCCCTATGATGAGTGATTTTTATTCACGCCAGACTTCCATCTCGGTCTACCAGTTTCTCCAACTTATTTGGCGCTAAGAGAGTCGATGGACGAGCTATTAAACAAGTTGTCGGAAGCGAGTCTCGGTTGAGCAAAATCGGGTTTTCAGGCAAATGACACCAAGCTAAGCATGAGCGTGAAGCGCAGTGTGAAATACTGATGCATTCAGCTATCTTCCCGAAATAATTAAGTGATTCTACTGAGGAAATTGGAAACGTTGGTAAACGATGATTCTTAAATAGATAGCTATGTAATAAAAATTCCCTAGAGGTGATATGGGTTTTTTTGAAGTAATTGTTGACTTATTTAGTTCCAGAGTGAGATGAAGCTAAATGCTTAATGTTCTATGCGTTCTGTAAAGTTTTTCAATTTGAATCCTTCTAGACCTAGCTACTAAGAGGAATAAGTACAAAGTGAAGAGCCAGAGAGCGGGGCTTTCTCCAATAGCCCTATGGCTCTACACTTTCCCCTAACGCTTCCAGTTGAGCCAAGAGCTTTTCCAGTTGCCGCTTTTTTTTGGGGTCATCCCAAATTTTGGACTTCTTGATTTTTGCTATCGCTTTATCCATACGGCTTTTGAGGGAGGGAGGCTGCTCTTCATCTTGAACCCTCTTGGCAGCCTGAAAGCTCTTGATGCGCTCCTTAATTTCATTTAGGGATAAATCTTCAGCGATAGCCGCTTCCAATAGCTCCTGGCGCTCTGGCTGCTCTTTGAGACGTGCGAGCGCTCTGGCTTTGGTATAGCTAAGACGACCCTGGCGAAGGGCTTCTTTGATTTCGTCTGGGAGATTGAGTAAGGGGAGACGGTTGGTGCGGAAACTCTCTGGGTTGAACTTTCCCACTGAGGTGAAAACTTCAACCACAGCCTGCCATTCCGGACTGTGGATAACGTTATCCACAGAATTTCGTTCCGGGTGTGCGGCGGCATTGAGCAGGGCGAGCGCTGATTCTGTAGTTTGGTTTAATTTCAACGCCAACAGTTGCAGGATGCCTTCGGTTTCCTCAAGTGGGTTGAGGTCTTCACGCTGGAGGTTTTCTAAAAGGGCAAGTTGCAGAGCGTCGTCATCTGTCAGTTCCCGGATGACGACGGAGACTTCATCGAGTCCTGCTTCTAATGCGGCTCGATAGCGCCGTTCTCCAGCAACCAGTTGGTACAAGTTTTGTCCTTTGGGGCGAACCAGAAGGGGTGAGAGAATTCCGTGTTGCTTGACGGACTCGACTAGAGACTGCATCGCCTGGGGGTCGAAGTAGCGGCGAGGCTGTGCTTGGGGTAAGCTAATTTGGGACAGGGGAAGGAGTTGAGCCGTCTCCTTAGTGGAGGATGGTTCTCCAAGGAGAGCATCGACTCCCTTGATTTGATAGGGTTGAGGAGATCGCTTTCTTCGACTCATCTACAGAACTGTTAGGCTTTGGGCAATTCGATCTAGGAGTGCCACCGCTGGATGTGAGCGATTGTAGAGTGCCAAGGGGACGTGTTCTTGTGAGGCATCAACAAACGCCACCGAACGCGGGATAGTCGGATAAATTGCTCCAATTTTAGATAATTGTTCTTGGATTGACTGCAAACTCATCTCACCCTGTACTGTCCTGGCATCGTGCATCATGGGAATTACTCCCGCAATTTTTAGCTGACGATTGGCTCGCGAACGCACACGGGCGAGCGTATTGAGCAACAGTTCGGTTCCTTTGAGGGCTTTGTACTGGGTCTGGATGGGAATCAACACATGGGTAGCAGCCACTAGGCTGATATAACTCAAAATTCCCAGGCTCGGTGGGCAGTCTACTAAGATGAAATCATAGTGCTTCCGAAGCGGTTTGAGGGCAACTTTGAGCCGGACATCCCGCATATCTGCTACCACCAGTTCCAGTTCGGCTCCGCTCAAGTTGATGTTGACTGCTGCCAAATCCATGTTGTGAATGCTTTGGTGGATCGGCATGGGTTCTCCAATCAGAATTGCTTCGTACACCGTCTTATCCAGTTCCGATGGCTCCAATCCCATAAACACGGTGAGGGAAGCTTGGGGGTCCATGTCTACCAATAAGACTCTCTGATCGAGAAGAGTCAAGTGGTAGCCCAGGTTCATCGTCAAGGTTGACTTCCCAACTCCACCGGCTTGATTGAACAGTGCGATTACTCGGCTCATTGAGTTGGTGGTGTGGCACACTTAGCAAGACTTTCCAGCATACCGCGAATCTGAGTGGCTTTCCTTCATCACAGTTGGGTCGAGTATGAAGGCGATTGAGTAGTGGCTCTTGGAGAAACAATCTAATATGATGAAACTTCGGTTAGAGGATAGACAGATACCGCTTCAATTGGGAAAGGGGCGGGAAGCGATGCTTACCAGATGCTTACCAAATGGAGCCACTTATTGTCTCTTGAAGTGGGGAAGAGCTCCAGTAGGGGACTGACCAAGTATCCTCAATCTTAGCTGTACTAGAAGGAGATTTCATGGGCTACCCCCGTGTCTTAGTCGTAACCTCTTGCACTGGGGAGAAGCGCTCTCGACCTGAAAATCAATTGACCTTAGAGGATTTTAAGGAAAAAGCTCGACTCCAACAACGAGAGGCACAGCTCACTCAATTCGCTTGCCCTGCGGGTCAGATGTACACGGGGGTGCAGCACCTACGGGCAATGGAAGGGGTTCAATTGCTGCGTCAGTCCCTCGGACGGGAAGCTGTAGACGTAGTGATTCTGTCTGCTGGCTATGGCCTCATCCCAGAGGACAAAACTATTGTGCCTTATGAAGTGACTTTCAACACGATGAAGGGCTATGAGGTAGACGAGTGGGCAAAGTTCTTGGGGGTTAAGGAAGCTTTTGAAAAAGCGCTCGCTGGCTATGACCTAGTGTTTGTGCTGCTGGGGGAAAACTATTTGCGTGCTGCCTTTGGCAGTCCGCGTAGCGGTTCGCTCTCTCTCCCGGTTGAAACGTCGCCCGACCAGACTCTTGTATTTTTAGCCTCAAAAACTACTGCTACTCATATTCGAGGTTTGGCAGCTCATACTTTTATTTTGTCTCTTTCTAATGCTGAAGCAAAGCGCTATCACTGTGGATTAGTTGGTTTGAAGGGATTTTTATTGAAGCAAGGGCTTGAGAAAGTAGCGAAGCAACCACAGTTGCTGGAGAAGATTTATCGAGAGCCGAAAGAATTTGAGCGAGTTATTAATACAGATTTCGTGCAACTGGAGTTACCTCATGAAGTGGAAGGAGTGCAATCTGTAGGGAAGAACGGGAGAAAGAGACGGCTCAATGTTAAGTCTCAGACAACAGAAACGAACGATGAGTTAAAGGAGAAAGATAGAGAATTTTTGGCAATTCCCCCTTTGCCTCCGGCTCCTAATATTCATTTAGGGATGCAGTATTTTATTCCGGAGTGGGATGATAAAGTCGATCCAAATTATGACTTTACTAACGATATATCGCCCCCCGGAAGAGATACTTATGCAGATGACGTTTATGCCCACGAAATTTACAATATTCCTAACTATGATGGTATTCTAGTCTCTAAATATATTGTTGACAAAACTAAAAAGAAAAAAACAAAAATAGACGAGATTGGTATTCATGAATATATTCGTTCCCCTGGTGAAATTATGGGAGATTGTGGAGCTTTTGGATACATTAAGGAAGAAGTTCCACCTTATACTTCAGAGCAAGTTCTGGATTATTATCAAAAAGGAGGATTTAATTATGGAGTGAGTGTAGACCATCTAATTGTTGGTCCCTTTGCTGAACCAGGAGTGAGAGAAAAACGCTATGACTTAACTCTTCATAATGCTGATGATTTTCTGCGAAAGCATAGAGCAGGAGGATATGAATTTAAGCCTATGGGTGCAGCTCAAGGCTGGAATCCAGAAACCTATGCTAAAGCAGTTAAAGCTTGTATTGAGATGGGGTATGACTATATAGCGTTAGGTGGACTAGCAAGAACACAAAGCAAGCAAATTATTGAGATTTTAAAGGCAGTTCATCCTCATTTGACTCCTAACACTCGATTGCACTTATTTGGAGTTGCTCGAATGAACGCAATTCCAGCATTTCGGCATCTAGGAATTACTAGCTTTGACTCAGCGAGTCCTCTGCGTAGAGCCTGGTTAGGTTCTGGGGATAACTACAGCCTTTCAGGTAAAAAGTATGCAGCTATTCGCGTTCCTCCAGTCGATGGACATGGGGTAAGGGTAAGGCGGTTGCTAGAAGCTGGCATCGCTGACCGAGAAACTCTGAAACGTTTAGAGCAGGATGCTTTAAAGGCTTTACGACAGTTTGATACAGGAAACTTAAGTTTAGACGAAACACTTGAGAAAGTTTTGGCTTACGATGAGCTAGTGGAACTTCCTCGCGATGGAAAGGCAGACCCCAAAGCTCAAGCAAAACGTCGGGCTAAGCATGAAGTCATGTACCGAAAATTACTGGAAGATACTCCTTGGAAAACTTGTGATTGTCCAATTTGCAAAGAGATTCAGGTTGAAGTTGTAATTTTCCGAGGAAATAATCGTAATCGCAGACGAGGTTTTCATAACACCTATGTCTTTTATCAACGTTTTAAGCAGATCATCAAAAATCTCTCTTGATTGATATAGCGGTTTGCATTTGGATGAGGTACAGGGCTGACGGTTTTAAGGCAGAAGGCAGAGGGCAAAGGGCGGAAGTTAGATGTACTCCACCCAATCGAGAACCGCTATAACTTTATTTTTAGCTTTGAGAAAAAGCTAAAATAAACTTTATGCAAAAGGCTTTTAAAGATAGTGCTATGAAGCATGAATTTTTACCCGTTTTTTCAGTAGACTGGCTGGGTTTACTCAAAAAACTGGAGAAGCTCGAAGGTAATTATGGAATCTTAGCACCTATTACTTGCTACAATAAATTACTTGCTCGAATTCGGGATATCGGTAAGCCATTTTTTATTGACAGTGGAATTTTTGAAAACCAAGATGTGCCTTGGTATTTTCAAAAGGATTGCCAATTTAAAGATGAACGATGGGTGCGGGAGTTTCACTTGGCTCCCGAACAAAAATTACGACAAAGTATTAAAGATTACTTCAATCGCTGCGATCGATTTAGTCCTGATTATGTTTTTGCACCTGACATCTTTAAAGAGCCACTTCTATCTTTATATGTGGCTAGACTCAGTTGGGAAGAGTATTGGAGCCAGCCCAGGTCTTATACTTTGATTGGAGTTGTTCAAGTTGGTTCAGCTCTTTATAACTGGCCTGAGAAAGCTGTTCCCACATTAGATACTTTACCACCTCATTATGACTCTCCTAAAAGCTTTTTAGCTCCCTTGATTAGCGCTTACCGAGATATTGGTTATGAATATATAGCCCTTGGAGGTTTACTGAAAGCTGATAAAACTAGACCATCAGGATGGAAGTTTGGTTTATCTGTTCAGGAACTCGATCAACTTTTGACATGGAGTCGTCCTGATTTCGTTTTGGGAGGTCTTGCACTAACTCGGCTAGAAGTTCTTCAAAAACATAAAGTTTGGGCTGATTCTACAACTTGGCTCTGGTGGGATGCTCGCTATGAACCACAACGTTTTAGTAATAGAAACGCTTTGCAAGAAGTAGTTGGACAAATCACCTCACCAACAAAAAATTGTCGCTTAGATGAATCAGCTAGAGTTAAAAACTGATGCCGGATAAGCCACCTGTCGCTCCCTTTTTAACCCAGCTATGTGAAGGATACAGTGAGACAGAAGTTGCCGAAATAGAGCAGTACATGGCTGAGTGGGATGCTTCTACCTATATCAGCGTGGCTCAAAGCATTTTAGACCATGCTTCAAGAAAAGAATTCGATCCATTGAGATATCTGCGAAAAGCCCCGACAGGATAACGCGAAGCATTCCCACCAAAGCCCACAACAAGAATCAGGTCAAGTTGAGTAAGCACATGCCTGCCAAGAATGAGATTAAATATCCTCCCACTACATCCACTAGCCAAATAGGACTAGGATAAGGAGCAATATTAAACACAGATGGGATTTAGTTTCCAGATATTATCCTTATTCTTGGGTTCGTATCTTTTAGTTGATACTGGTCCCAACTTAGTCTTAAATAAAATTCCCGCGTGAATGAGAATACTTTTATACTGATAGAACATACTTGAGCGATAATCTATACCTTTAGCCTTTTCCCACAGTATATAACCTCGTTCGTCTGTTAAGGATTCTATTGACTCAGGCTTAAGAAAAAATATAGGAGCACGAGCATGATCTAGTCGATCGCAAGCTACTGCCAATTCAGTAAAGTAAGCTGAATAATCTGAAAAAGTTTTTAACCCTTCAATAACAAGACGTACCATTGGGTCTTGTAAAAGTAAAATTCGGAGTATGGCTGCTGCTTGAGGTTGGTAATCAATCAATCCTATTCCCTGGCTTCCTCTGGTTCTTACTACTTCATGAATTTCCCGCCATTCTGTGACACTAACTGGTAATATAGCTTTTACTGCTGTACCAATAGCTGTTAGCTGGACTGAATTGTTAGACAAGCTGATTATTCCTAGCTTTCGCGCCCCCATCAAAGCTCCGCGCCAGTTCTTCTTTATCAGTTCATGATAAACGGCAAGCTGACTAGCTAAGGCATTCAAAGGATAAGATACACCTGGCTGTAAGGCAACAGCCCATACTAGGTAATGCGTGGGAATATTTAACTGAAAAGTCTGTTGCCCCGTTACTTGAATAACACTTTCCATCTGGCGGGAGATGAACTGATAAGGTTCACGCAGAGGCATTCTTGCATCTGGAAAGAATGGAATTTTTACACTATCACTTACACTAATTACACCTACATTTTTACGACGAGCAAATTCAAAAATGCTGGTTCCCCATATACTCGCATCCGCAGCTAGAAAAGAATAGTGAAAGCCAGATTGATACATTTCCGCTTGTGCTAGTCCCTTGAGTAGATCGTTATCGCCTTTAGCTTCTACAGCAAAGATTGATTCTCCATCATCCAGTTGACCAACTAAGTCAGGATAAAGCACAAAGTCTCCCAGATCCAAAGTAAAGCGTTGGAATGGTTGTAATTCTTTATAGGGAAGTAAGGTGTGATGAGCATCAGTATAAATTCGCACTACTTGCTTTTGAGCTAATCCTTGCGATTTAAGAAATTGATGCGTTTGGCGTATTACTTCAACTTCCTTCATATAGATGGCAATCGCACCTTAAAACGACAATTTTTGTAGAACTTCCATTATGAAATATCCCTTAAGATCGCCCCACATACCGTTGCAATACCAACCAACTCACGCAGTACCTTGTAACACGCATCCACTGTTGTCTTTGTATTGGAAATAATAGGTTCGACCGTCGCGCCAACTTGCGTTACTCCTCGTTCGCGCCACAATTCGTTAGAGCGTCGCCAATCTATCTCTTGCAGTCTAGCCAACCACTTAACAAGCTCCTCCTCTGGTACGCCCTCTAAGTAGAGTTCGCGAGCCAACATTCCCAACGCCTGGAATACAACAGCACTGACTGCCAGTAACTCCTGTCTTTGCACAGAACGTTCTTCTTTACTTTTAGCTCTCCAAGGGTCGTTAGGTAGAACGCTTGCTGTTGTTGCCCAGAATGTTGCTGCCCAATCAATTCTCGGCTCCAAATCCTTCTTAGACTTCAGATTTGGGAACATATGATGGGTAGCTGTGACCAAGGTAGAAAATGTCATTAACTTGGGATTGTGTTTGCCCAAGCTATTCTCAACCATCTCCACATTGTTGCGGAACTGGGGGACTCGCTTAATCAAGTCTTTGGCAATTAAAACTACAGGCGATCGCCGATCAAAGGTATGAGACAGGGATACACTAGGTCTTTGCACTAGCAAGTTTTGATCGCGAAACGCTTGACGTTCTTCCTCTAAAGACAGAGCTGCGTAGAGCAATACTCCGATCTCCAGTTGGCAGAGAACCTGATACTCCAATTGCTTGTCCTGAATGTCTTTGAGAGTCTGACGAATTCCAAAGCAACGGTGTTGACCGTCCGTCAGGCGCAATGTAACTGCATGGTAAGGAAGAAAGATACTGCCATCTTTATAAGTAGGCAGGGGTTGAACGTTGATGCAGATCGGTGGAAAGAATGTAGTGCCTTCTTGATAGGTATCCAGAATGTACTGGGCGATCGCTTTGACCCTTGTAGGGTTCAGTTTCCGCTGGGCAAAATCTGGTAACTCCGGATCGTTCGGGACATAGAGGTGACCGTCGTTGAGGAGTCGAGCGACATCCCCAAAGAACAGACTGCCAACATAGCTTTGATGCTCACTCTGTAGACCTCGTTGTACAGGTACAGCTCGAAGCACAAGTTCCATTGTTAATTCCTTTAGTAAAGGAACAGAGAAGATTTTTAAGGTCGCAGTCATGTATACATGGTAGCAAGGGTTCTGTCAAGCTGACTAGAATGCGTGAGACCCCCTTCAGGCAATCCAACCTTGTCTTCAACAGTCCGTGTACCGGGTGAACTCTACGAAACGCTGCGCCAAATCAGGCTTTCACTTGAGAGCGAACACCAGAGTGCTGCACCTACTGTGCAGGATATGATCAGCGTTGCTCTGAAACGATTCATCAATGATTGGGAGAACCCTGACAAGCAAAGTCAACTCTTAGGTGAGTTACTAGAGCATCGTAAAGTTGCCCGCTCAAACATGGGTAAGAGACACAGTGACGGCGGAGAAGAGAGGGCAAGATGATTGATCTGACCACCTTCCACGAGTGTCTTGCCCAACCTACTGCTCGTGGCTACGAGCTTGATGACAAGCAGAAGCAAGCTGTCGAGTATGACGGCAGTCCCTTGTGGCTTCTTGCAGGACCTGGCTCAGGTAAAAGCGAGGTACTGGTTACACGTACCCTGAAACTACTTTGTGTAGATGGTGTAAAACCACGCTCTATTCTCTTAACCACTTTTACAACTAAAGCAGCACGTAACCTTGAAGATCGTCTAGCTACCTACCTAACAGCATTACAGACTACCGATCCTAGTCTTCAAGATGTGGATCTAGCTGATATCAGAATAGGAACACTACACAGCCTATGCAATGACATTCTGCAAGAATACCGCTACCCAGGCTACCAAAATGTTCGCCTTCTCGATCAGGTAGAACAGGATTTGTTCACCTACCGTTATGGTGAAATTTCAGATGATCAAGATTTAGCTTTCTGGACACAGTTTGAGTATGCTGTGCGAGATTGGCGTAACACAAATTACCTTCCTAATAAATGGAAGCGAACCAAGGCAGCCGTTACACTTTTCAACCATATTGTAGAAGACTGTGTTGATATACAACAAATGAGCAATGCCGGAGGTCACTGGGCAACTTTAGCCAAGTTCTATCAGCAATATACTCAAGCTCTACACGACAATTATCGTTGTGACTTTGCTCATCTTCAAGCTCGTTTTCTAGACTTCCTAAACTCTCAAGCAAGTCAGCAATTCTTAGAAGGAGATGGTCAGAATCAACCTCCCTTACTGTATGTATTGGTTGATGAGTATCAGGACACTAACCTAATTCAAGAACGGATCTACTTAGCTCTTGCTCATCAGACGCCCCATAACATTACCGTAGTAGGTGACGACGATCAAGCTTTGTACCGCTTCCGAGGTGGAAACGTAACTTGCATGGTTAATTTTGACCAAGCTTGCATAGCAGAATTTGGTCAATCTCCTCAGCAAATTCAGCTTGATAAAAACTACCGCTCTCATCCTGATATTGTTGAATTTTTCAATCAATACATTACCTCTTTTCCAGAGATGACAGCACCAGGAGTCCGTGCTCCTAGCAAAAATCCCGTAACTCCTGCTTCATCTATTATGGGTGCGTATCCTGCTGTTTCTTGGATTCAAACGAAGAAAGTAGGAGACTTAGCTAATGCAGTTGCTCAATTTATTACTAATCACTTAATGGGTGATGGGATTGTCTCAGATTTGAGCCAGTGTGTTTTGCTGATGCGGAGTACTAAAGACTCACCACGAAATGCTGGCCCGTTTATTACTGCATTTCAGCAGTTGGGGATTCCTATTTACAATCCTCGCTCAAAGTCTTTTATGGAAAGCGAGGAAGTCCAGTGTTTGCTCGCAGCACTGGTTCAAGTTGTTGACCCAAACCATCGTTTTCAATCAAAAACAGATCCACAGGGAAGACCTTTAGGGTGGGTTACAACTGTTCAGGAATGGCTCAATACCCTAGAGCAGGTTAGAAACAACCCTAATATATCTACAAATCCCCTAGATAATTATTTAAACAGTAGTAATGTAGCCTTACCACAAATATGTGCAGCTCATGCAGGTAGCTTTCTCAATCTAAACTTATTGGAAATTATCTATCGTATCCTTTCGCAAGAACCTTTTATAACGTGGAAACAAGACCCTGTAATAAACTTACGTCTTTCCAAATTAACTCGTCTTTTTGAAGGTTATAACAGTTTTAAGTTAGATGCTTTACGATCCAATGCTGCTGGAACTGACCTGGATGATAATTTTCTGAATCGGTTTTACAACATGTTTGCCAGCTATTTAATTGAGGCGGGGATTGATGATGATGAAGATGAGGAAGTCATTGTTCCTCAAGGCTCTCTACCCATTATGACAATTCATCAATCCAAAGGTTTAGAGTTTACTTTTGTATTTATTGTTACAAAACTTGGTCAAGAAGGAAATGTTGGAGCAGCCCAAATGCTTGAGCAAACTTTAGCTCCATTTCGGCAGACTCTATATTCAACTACTGCTAGACAGCCACAGGAGTTAGCAGTGGAAGATGACATTCGGTTACTTTACGTAGCCTATTCACGCGCACAGTACGGTTTGATTTTGATTGGTACGAAAGACCAGATTAAAAACCATGTTGCTGTTCCTGGACGTGATGCAGTGGCATTTCGTCGCAATACAGTTGCTCTTACTATTTAAAGGAAAGATTTATGACAACCGACAGAAGAAAACCCTTCCAAGGGATTTCAATACCTTTACCTAATACACCAAATATAAAACGTCGCTATAGCGTCACTCAAGATATTGTCTCATTTCGACGCTGTGCCCGTCAGTACGGTGCTTTTAATATTCATAAATATGCACCTGCCTATCAAACTCAGACTTATTTTGGTACTATTCTTCACCAAGTTTTAGATCGCTGTCATACACATTTTCATGGAAAAATAGACCCTTCAACAAAAGGTTCTCTACCTGACAATGGAAAAATTATTAGTGATTATGAAATTCTTGATTACTTTGATGAGCTTAGACGGGCAGAGAAAGCAAAAACAACAAAGCCAATGCCTCCCAGTGAGATTGTCAAGTATTTCATTGAAGTTGAAAATGGCTTAAAAAGTCAAGGAATTAGAGCTATAACCCAAGATATTCGACTGAAGGCTGTACGACTTCTTCAATACTTTAATACCCTTGAAGGACCTACGCTTTACCCACGAGTTAAAGATACAGAACATAGATTGCAGGCAGACCGTGCTACCCATATTCTTCATGGTGTTGTTGATCTTCTAGTAGATACACCGGATGCAACAGAAAACCCTGCTGACTGTGAAATGTGGGACTACAAGGGCAGTAGTTTCTTGGATGTAAACCCAAAGGATTTAGAGAACTACGAGTTCCAGATGCGAGTTTATGCGAAGCTCTACGAGTTAAAGCATGGTGTTCTACCACGAAAAGCAATTTTGTATTTTCTCAACGAGCTTGACGGTTCTACTTGTCCGTCCAAACGCCCAGTTAATGCTCTGATGGCGGTCAGTCTTGCTCCTAATGATATTGATGATGCTGTGAGTGAATTTGCTAAGACAGTAGCGCAGATTGAACAAGCACGCCTCACAGACCAATGGAATGCAGCTATACCAAGCTCTATTAGCGAACAAGATTGTAATATTTGCGATCTCCGTTGGGACTGTCCGACTCCAAATGGTGGGAAGGGGGTCAAACTCAGATATCCATGATGGGTAAGAAAAGAATTGACGACAGCTAAACGGTGGCGACGGTATGACATTAGCTTGCCTCATCTCCCCTACCGTCTAGAAACTAATGAGCCTGAACCCTGATACCCTCAAACAATTGGCTGATGAAGTTCTGACTTTCATTGAGCAACGCGAAGCCGAACAGGTTGCCTACGGTGTTTACGATGTAACCATGACTGGGGCTGAAGTAATCGAAAGCTTTCAGCCTTCAGAAGATATCCAGTTGGCTGCTGAACAGAGGACAGAGGCAATAGGCGAAGCCCTGCAACAACTCGGCAACGACTTGCAGATTATTCGCTTTAACAAAGCAGACTCACCAACTGAATGGGTTTTCCGCAGTCGAATTGCTGAGACAGTACGATTGCTAACGA
>DALYIW010000074.1:0-29921 GCA_031970155.1 Coleofasciculaceae cyanobacterium CTOTU46601
CTCCCTACTCCCTACTCCCTACTCCCTACTCCCTACTCCCTACTCCCTACTCCCCTCTTTTGACACAGCGATCGCAATGTCCGCATTTAAACCTATCTGCCTCCTTAGTAAAGCCAAAAGCCTTTAACAAAAATTGCCAGCGACACTCACGAGTAGTTAGGTATTGATTCATCTGAGAGTGCACCTGCACTTGAGATGCACTCAACTGAGCAAGTGCGCGAGATTCTTCTGAAGGGTGTTTACTATAAGAAAACGGGTCTTGCCATTTCAGTTGGCCTGCACTGTGGAGAAGGGCAAGAGCAATAGCACCCTCGCGATATTGTCTTGCTACCGTGGCGACTTCCCCTTGAACTGGTAATTTCTTGGCTAATTGCTGGGCTTGTTGATGTTGCGATCGCATTTTATCAACAAAGAACTGCCGTCGCTGCTTATCCTCAGGATACAACCATCCAGTTGGCTCACATACTAAGGTTAGAGCATCACAAGGCTTACCATCGCGTCCCCCTCGCCCTACTTCCTGAATATACTCGGATAACAGCTGCGGGGATTGAAAATGCACAACCCAGCGCACATCAGGTTTATTGATTCCCATACCAAAAGCACAAGTACAAACCACAAACTGACTTTTCCCACTTAGCCAACTCGCTTCAATTTCTCGGCGTTCCTCTGCGCTCAATCCAGCATGGTAAGCTGCTGTTGCATAGCCTAAAGAACCCAGCCACTCGGCTAACTCTTCACTATCTTTTCGGGAACGAACGTACACTAACCCAGTTTGTTGAGGTTTTGCTTGGATAAACTTTAACAACTGCTGGCGGCGTCCTCTGGGAGTCCACACAGTTTGAATCTTAAGATTGAGATTTTGCCGATAGGGACTGATTAAAAACACCTGTGGTTGTTGTAATTGTAAGACGTTTTTGATGGTTTGTTGGGCGATGGGGTCAGCGGTTGCAGTGAAGGCGGCGATGCTGATTTTTGTTCCTGCTGGCTTACACTTGAGCAAAGCTGGTCGTACCGCACCCAAACGTCGATAAGCGGGTCGAAACGTATCACCCCATTGCACTAGACAATGAGCCTCATCCAGAATCAATCCATTAATCTTAAGTAGAGGATGACACAATTGCTCCCACACTCGCGCACTGAGTAGGGTTTCTGGCGATAGATACAGCAATCGTAGCTGCTGACGTTCCAAAGCTTGCATCGTCTTCTTGCATTCCCATGCTGGCAATTCACTATGCAATAAAGCTGCTGGTAACTTCAGCTGACGTAATTCTTGCACTTGATTTTCCATCAGCGCCACCAATGGAGAAACTACCAGCGTTAATCCCGTTTGTAGTAGTGCTGGCAGTTGAAAACAAATCGATTTCCCTCCACCTGTAGGTAGCACAATCAGCGCATCTTGCTTGTCTAATAAACTCTGAATAATCTCACCTTGAGGGAAGCGAAAATCGTCATAGCCCCAAATCTTTTTGAATGTGGCGCGAACCTTGTTCCAGGATGTTGTTTCAGAAACGTTCATGAGGGGTTGTAGATACAATTGCCCCAGCATACAAAAAAGCCGAGATTTTACGCACCCGAAAATACACTGATTGTTAATAACAGGACTTACGCATGGACACCACATAATAGTAGGGGTGAACGGCCGTTCACCCCTACAAATAACGGTTCGTAATGAAAGCTAAAGGAATAATATATTTTTTATTTTTATACAACCACTTGAAGAACAGCGATTTACTCTTACTTGAGTTTCTCACGCAAGACTAGAGCAAAGGCTTTAGCTTCATTTTTATCATTAGGCCACCCACTAGATTGAGTGACTTTATCTCCAGTTGTGGTAATGGCTACTGTGGGAATTCCTGAAACACCTAGATAAATCATCCAAACCCCAAAGGCTAAAATGAGCAGCCCACCTGTCGCAGCAATTATGTTACCTGGAAAGAAAATAATGAGCAAGAAAGGTAACAATAGGCCAATGACGCCAGCAATCCCTGCTAATAAAAACTTTTGCTTATAAAAACGGACAGAAATAATCTGCCTGAGAGGAATTTCTTCTCTCGCTCTACTACTAAATAAACTTTTGTTGCTTAGGAAGATAACCTGTCTGTCTGATATCGTTCCAAACTTATTGCTGATTAGCTCTTGTTCTCCTGAGCTTCTAGACATATAATGTTCCTGCTAAGACAAACGATATTGATTCTAACCTCACTTTCCGCAGGTTGTCTGTAGGAAATAGATAAGTTTTTTCGTTACAAAGTAACAATTTTTTTCTACATTCGGATGAAAAGATGCGGAGTGCGATCGCGTTTGCGTAGCATGGTGCGCTAGCAGCAAAGCGGGACGCTAGCCCATCACACTTTCGCGTTCAACCTTCACGTAGCACCTAGGCAACGCGAGAGATTACACGGAGTAAGGGCACGATAATATCGTGCCCCTACGAATCATGGCGTTTTCCTTTGTCAATCAAATTATTTCGTCGCCACTACCGCGATATTCCAAGCCATACGCTTCATGAAAGGAATATTCTTTAACAATCCATCTAATTTCTCCAGCTGCCGATAAGTCGGTTCTAATCTCTCTTGCTCCATGATAATCTTCTTCCAATAACGCTCCTTATTGGGGTCAACTTTTTCAATTAAGTAGAAGCGCAAGAAAATCCAGAGCGTTGCTAGCCAAAAGGTATCGTACGCTGTCTCGGAAAATAGAGATTTGATGGTATTGACTATATTAATATCCAGCGGCATTTCATCTTCTGTCCGAACCTCAGTGGCCATGCGTCGATAAACATTAATCACTGGATTGTGCTTTAACGGGTCCCAAAAACAAGCTTTTCCACCAGGTTTGAGAACTCGATGCATTTCCCTTAAAGCAATTTTGGGGTCGGGAATATGGTGCAGTAAATTTGAGGCATAAACTAAATCAAAGGTATTGTCTGGAAACTCTAAGTCCATGGCATTTGCAGTACGCCCTTCAATCTCAACGCCGTTAGCTGCTGCCAATTGAAGTGCTACCTCTACCATCCCTGGTGAATAGTCAGTGGCTACACAACGCGCCCCTTTTTTAGCAAAATAAACACTATTTTCACCAGCACCGCAGCCCAAATCTAAAAGGAGCTTACCTCGGATATCTCCCATCTGTTTTAGAATAAATCGATTTTCTGGGGCAGTACATACTTCAAAATAATCAGCTACCCGAATGCCATCTACATCAATAGCCGCCGCCCATGCATCATGAAATTGTCGTTCTCTTTCCAGGGTTTCGTCTAACATCTTATTTTTGGCTTACTTAAGTTTGTAATGTTACAGGATTCAAAGGTTTTAAGTATCAATGATTGTTCAGAGTTTTTTGGGTGATACAGCTAGGGAACTGATTTCTGTTGTACAAGAATTAACGGCATTGTTTTTATCGTAATTTAGGACATCAAGCAGCAGATAAGCTGGTCTTTTTCCACTGATGGGTAATCTAAAGTTGGAGAAATCCTGAGGTGAATAGTTAGTTGCTGTAGAACTAATTATCTGACCTTCTTTATTAAACATTGTTAACCGTAGAGATGAGCTGACACAGGGTTTATCTAAGTAAGTTATTGCACCAGTAACTTCGGCTTTTTCCGGCAGTGAGCCTAGATAGAGAAAGGATGATGCTGAATTTTTAGTACGATTTGGGACAGTGCTAGCGCTATCGAGTGGCTTGTACTCAGCTATTAGGCTGTAGGTATTGTTTTGAGAATAATTAACTGAATAGTTTTTCAAGGGCTTACTTAAAATAATCCAGTCCTTCTGGCTACCCGGCCGTTCGCCAACTTTTTGCTGTATGGTGTGGAGTGTCCGCACGGCTGTTGAGAGAGAGGTTGGACGAATTCGCTGGTAAATGTTGACAACAGCACCATTTTCTAGAGTGAATTTTACAGGCAAGCGTTTGAAGTCTTGAGCAAATTCCCAATTTTGAGTGAAGGCATCAAACACAACATTGACGACATCGACTTCTTTATCGGGTAACCATTCCCCAATTGCAGGCACCTTAGTTGCATCACCTGGATATCGGGGTAGAGGGTTGGGAATAACGAAATACTGTGCCTGTAGCATTGGCTCAATGGGATATTCGTCACGAGAGTCTACTTTGGGCGTTTGCAAGACGTTGAGAATTCTGCGATCGCTCTCATATAAAATCAGTTCAGCAATTTTGACTACACTGGAATCAAGCTGAAGGCGTTGATAACCAACTACAAAAATCGGCTCTTCGTTGGGAGCTAAATCCAGCAGATACTTAACCAATCGCCCCACCTCATCGTAGTCTGTACGAACTAGCGGTGGAATGTTGAGAGCAAATAAGGGACGAAAGAAATTGTCAAACTTACCAATAGGAGCTAATCCAAAGACTAGATTGCTCACTAAATAGCAGCCTACCGAGCTTAGTGCGATCGCACGCACATTTCCCCTCAGCCTAATCCAGATTGTCCAGATGAAAGCAACTAACCCAATGACAACGATAGGGGTAATGTGCAAAGCATAAAACACATTCGCGTAACGCAGTACCACTAGCCATACAATCAGCGAGAGGATACCGAAAAAGCCCATAAAGTTGGCAGCAGGCAACGTCACCGAACGTGTCAAAATCACTGAGAGAAACCCAATCACTACCATCAACCAAGTTGCCCAGCCATAAAAATTGGCGTACAAGTTGGCGATATCGTGAAATGGGAGACTCCAAGACTTGTAGAACGATCTGTAATTAACGGTTAGGGCAGCTTGGGTAAATTGTGGTGCAACCAGATAGAGTGTAGCCAGCGTCGAAGCCCCGATTGCAGCAAGTTGCACGCCTAGCAAGAGCAAATTCCGCCATGCTGTTGTGTTTGCTAAGCCTAGGGCGATAAGAGCGAAGATATCCCGTAGAGACTTGTTTCGCTTAGTGCGTAAGGGTAGAGAGTTTGAGCTAATCTGTCCACTTCTTCCCGTCATGAGCATACTCTGCTCAAGCGGTAAATTTGCTTCACGAGAACGCCCTGTTAAATCCTGATTCCTGCGGAAACGCTTGGATACAAACGCACCTCGCCTTGCTAAGGCTAACGGTGCCACTCCATTAACATCTGCACTCGTCTGCGTAGCGCCACGAGACGAAGTACTCTCTTTCCGAGGAAGCTTTCGCACTTCGGCAGCAAAAAACACCAAGCCTTGTAATGCCATTGCACCGAGTAATGCCACGCCACCATAGACGAAATGGCGACGCAATATGATCGATAGTCCAATCAACACCCCAATCAGAGGCACTCGCCACCACTGCTTGAGTCTGACATCCTGCAAGTAAACTAACGCAGCTAGTCCAATAAATACGGATCCACCCGTGTCAGGAATACCCATAAACGTTGGTATCCAGTTAACTGGTATCAGTAAAGTCAGCAGTGCCGTTGAGCAAAAAACCGTTTGCTTATGAGCTGGAATTAGCTGAGTTGCGATCGCACCCATCACCAACGGCAACGGTAGCAGATAAACCAAAGCTAGGCCAATTTCATAAACTAGGCGGGAGCTACCGAAAATCAGGATAAATGGCACCAACGGCAGCGTATAAAGTCTATTGCGCTCCTCAACCAGAGTCTGTTGAACTAACTTTATTGCTTCAGAGGGTGAGTCACGAAAGGCAGCAGCTATCCGAATCGTTGGGTAATACCAATCAACCCACCAATGAAAGTTGCGCTCACTAGATACATACAAGAATGTAATAGTTACAATAATCAGCGCCAGTAAAGCGATGAAGCCCGCATTAACTCGTATTTTCTGGCGAACTTCTACCCTCCTGCTGGCACGTGGCATAGTATTAGGCTTGTTCCCTCTGCTCATCAAATCTTTGAAGAATATAGTGAGTCTAAATGAATTGTGAAACTTGGTTTAAGGCAAGGAGTTAGGATTTTGTATGGAAAAGTATTTGAGCTAATTTTAAGCATTAAAAAACACGACAATGCTATTTCACAGCTGATTTAAACAGGCTATATATCACCTAGACGGTATCTCGAAGTTAAACGGAAAAAGGAAAAATTAGATTTGTACTTTTCCTTTTTCCTGCTCACGTTTTTCTTCTAAATCAATTGCGTGAGCTTATTGATTGGTTGCCAATTACGCCAGACTCCGCAGATTCTATTTCTGTAGAACTATGAGACTCTTTAGAAGATAGCATCTGAGCGCTCTTTAATGACCCATACAGTCGGTTGAGGGCGTTCACATAAGCCTGAGCGGAGGCGACAATAATATCGGTGTTGGCAGCATGACCAGAATAAACTCGTTCATTATGCCGCAACCGGATAGTTACTTCCCCGATCGCATCAATTCCCTTCGTCACTGACTGCACAGAAAACTCAATCAGTTCATTCGGTACGTTCACTACCCGGTTAATTGCCTTGTAGACGGCATCTACAGGTCCGGTACCAATAGCCGCGTCGGTTAGTTCTTCTCCGGCAGGTGTTCTCAGAGTAACGGTTGCTGTCGGACAGGAGTTGTCACCACAGGAAACTTGCACCAATTCTAAGCGGAATAGTTCTGGTGCTTGTTGACTTTCATCATTGGCGATCGCTTCTAAATCCCAGTCAGATATTTCTTTTTTCTTATCTGCCAAGTCTTTAAATCGGATAAACGCTTTATTCAACTCGGTTTCCGACAGCTCAAAACCCAGTTCTTTCATCCGAGTACGAAAGGCATTACGACCCGAATGTTTACCCAGTACAATTTGATTTTCATTCAAACCAATCGACTCGGCATCCATGATTTCATAAGTAAGCTTGTTCTTCAGGATGCCATCTTGGTGAATACCAGATTCATGAGCAAAGGCATTTGCCCCCACAATTGATTTATTTGGTTGCACCAGCATTCCTGTGAGGTTAGAAACCAAGCGAGAAGTCTTATAAATCTGGCGCGTATCAATATTAGTCAGTGCCTTTTCTGACTCAGCAGGACGCCCCAAGAATGGATTGAAGTACTGCCGTCGGACGTGGAGTGCCATTACCACTTCTTCTAGAGCAGTATTTCCGGCTCGCTCACCAATGCCGTTGATCGCACATTCTAGCTGCCTTGCTCCATTCTTCACGGCTTCCAGGAAGTTAGCCACGGCTAAACCAATATCATTGTGACCGTGGACTGAAATAATCGCTTGGTCAATATTGGGGACGTTATCTTTGATGCCCTTAATCAATGCTCCAAATTCACTGGGAGTAGTGTAACCCACCGTATCGGGAATATTGATAGTTGTGGCTCCAGCAGCGATCGCACGTTCTAACACTTGGTAAAGGTATTCTGGATCGGTGCGTGTGGCATCCATGGTTGAGAATTCCACATCATCCATAAATGATTTCGCGTAGGCGACCATTTCTTCTGCGATCGCCAATACCTCTGCTCTCGATTTCTTGAGTTGATACTCTAGGTGAATGTCTGAAGTCGAGATAAATGTATGGATTCGAGCGTGCGCTGCTGGTTTTAAGGCTTCGGCTGCGGCTTCAATATCAGCTTTTATTGCTCTTGCCAAACTACAGATTGTCGGGCCATCTTCTGTCCCTACTGTCTTGGCAATCTTCTGTACCGCCTCAAAATCTCCGGGACTTGCGATCGCGAAACCCGCCTCGATTACATCCACGCCCAGGCGTGCCAGTTGCCGTGCGATCACTAGCTTTTCGTCTACATTTAGAGTTGCTCCGGGGCACTGTTCACCGTCGCGGAGCGTGGTATCAAAAATAATGATGCGGTCTGATTGCGGTTGCTTGTTCATAGCTAGATTTGCCAACATTAGGAATGGATGCCCTCAATCTATATAAAGATAGCCGATATTTTTTGTTCAATTATAATTAAAAATCCGTTTTTTCAATTTGATCGCGTATATCATTTAAATCTATGTAACGATCAGTTGCATTCCTTAATTCTCTAGCAATCATCCCTTCTGTAGACACCACTGTTATATGTGTATTCTTTGATCGTAGTAATTCTATTGCTCTCTCAAAATCCCCATCACCACTAAAAAGAATTACTTTATCGTATTGATCTACTGTGTTAAACATATCAACAACAATTTCTATATCTAAATTCGCTTTCTGAGAATAGCGACCTGAACTATCATCGTAATATTCCTTAAGGATTTTTGTTCTTACTGTATAACCTAGACTAATTAAAGCATCTCGAAATCCGCGCTGGTCTTGAGGGTCTTTTAATCCGGTATACCAAAAGGCATTGACTAGCATTGTATTTTGTTCACCTTTAAAGTAATCTAATACCCTCCTTGGATCAAAAAACCAACCATTTTTTTGTTGAGCGTAGAACATATTGTTCCCGTCTACAAATATAGAAAGACGGTTCAGTGGACATGGCATAAAAACTAAGACCTAATAGTTCTAGAACTTTAATTGAACTTCTTATTTTAGCAATTTTTATGTAATAATTAAATAATAATTACTTTTTAATAGTAACTTCTGAAGCTTTCTATTCACTCCTGATTCTCATAACTCCTCCACATAAATCACATTTAAGCTAAGGACGCAATAGCGCCGCGCTGGGCTATCGCTTCCTGAACTCTCAGCCTAGTAAATTTGAGCAGAACAATATAAAGTCTGCTTTAAATGTACCTTATCAACTTTACATTTAAAATTGTCGTTCTGCTTTAAAACTCATCACTCTCGCTACCAGTGAAGGGCTTCATTGCAAGTAAGAACACCAATCACTCCAACCGCCAGCATAGAGTTTGCCAGTATGAATCCCTGCTAGTTCCAGTGACAATAAATTGACACAGGCAGTTACACCAGAACCACAATAGACAATAACTTCTGTCGTTGGCTCGACATCTACCCAGCGATGAAGTTGTTCATCAATAGAGCGAAGATAGCCTTGGGAGTCAGTGACATCTTGCCAAGGATAATTGACAGCACTGGGAATGTGTCCAGCGACTGGATCGATTGGCTCTCGTTTGCCTGCATAGCGATCGCTTTCCCGAGAATCCACCAATACCACACCCGGCACGTCTTTGCGAGATTTCATCTGTTCAATATTCACAACCCAATCACAGTTCAACTGCGGTACAAAGTTGCCAGGTTGGGATGTTGGCAAAGCATCATCGGTGGGATATCCAGCTGATTGCCATGCCGTCCAACCGCCATCTAGCAATGCTACGTTGTCATGTCCCATGTAACGTAAAAGCCACCAAAGACGAGAGGCAAAGGCAAAGCGGGAATCATCATAAGCTACAACCAAAGTTTCTTGGAAATTCACTCCAATTGCAGCTAGTTTCTTGGCTAACTCGTTGAAGTCAGGTAAAGGATGACGCCCACCATGACGCTTTACTGGTGAAGAAAGGTCTTTGTTCAAATCTAGATAATAGGCTCCCTGAATGTGACTAATTTGATATTGCTGATGTCCTAGTTCGGGTTCAGCTAGAGAGAACCGACAATCCACAATCACAACTTGTGGATTGTTAAGGTGTTCCATCAGGTACTGGGCAGAAACGATAAAAGGAATATTTGTCATTTGACATTACTAATTTGAGGGCTAATAGTTTTTTCTATAAACAGGAGCAATGGATTACACAATGACCACTTCTTGACTGGCACTAGAGATTTCTACTAGTGGAGTCTGGGGTCAATTAAACTAATCCCCTAACGTTCTCTTGTCTAGATACTCCCTCATTTTCTCCCAAAGCTCTTCTATCTAATCGCCCAAAATTCCTCAATCACTACAAACTCAAGCCAAAACTTTTCGATTCTGGCTACAGCTCATCTGATGAAGGAGGGGGAGAAAGATTTGCGTTAAAAAACTGGTACAATCATGCCTTCGCGAGCCAGTAAGTCATTGGGGAAGACAGATTGTACTTGCTGTTCCATCTTGTCAAGAAAGTCATCATCATAGTCAGGGTTGTAGCGCGACATGACAATACGTTTGACGCCTGCTGCCTTAGCCGTTGCAATCCCAGTTTGCCAAAGCTCGTCTTTCCAGAGGATCGGTGATGATTTCAGGGCATCCTCGGTGGATATAGTGTTGGGAGCATCTAAAATCAGTAAATCGGCTTGACGCGCTAGGTGCAGCAGATTTTGATCGATGCGATCGCTATAGTATGAGCGATCAATCGCATACACCACTGAACGTCCTTGCCAAGTTACTCGATAGCCCATGGAATGGTGTGAAAAGTTGAGCATAATTGTTTCAACTGTCACATCATCTAGTGATACTTTATCCCCAGATGTCAAATTGTAAAACTTTAACTCCGACTTCATCACCTGAAGAGGAACGGGGAAATTCGGATCGCACATCTGGCGGTTAAGGCGCTGTTCCATTGATGCACCATCAGATGCCGCTGCCCCATAAATATGAAAACAATTGCCTGGAATAAAGCCAGGGGTAAAAAAGGGAAATCCTTGAATACTGTCCCAATGGCAGTTCGTAAAGAACATGTGGACTGCCACCGGCATCTGTGCAAGCAAATTATTCCCCAGTACCCGCAACCCACTGCCGCCATCAAACACCAGACATTTTGAGCCGACACGCATTTCGACGCAGGAAGTATTGCCACCATAGCGAATCGCCTGTTTTCCTGGAGTCGATATTTTCCCTCGAACACCCCAAAATTGGACTACAAAATCACCCTCAGAGCCAGTTATCATATCGGCTCTAAAATTAGATGGATGTGGGTTTGGTGCCGCTGGCTTAAGATCTGGCATCTTTCCATTAAGTTCGCCTTGATTAGCAATGCTTCACGCCGACGGATTTCCACTAAATGATACTCAGAGAGGATAGGCATCGGGAGTGGACCAGTATAAAACTATAGCTTTGGGTCAAAAGAGGCAGAGCCTGTCTATCTAAAATAAATCACGTAGGGAGATAAGGTACAAAAACCAACATTGATTTTGCACGTCCCCTACGTATAATTTTCTAGCACCCGTTCCTTGGTCAGGAAGTTTTTGTCAAGTCAGTTAATTCTAGCGTTCTTCAAGCCACTAACTTGTGAGTTCTGTCACAGACTCCAGCCGATGGTACGGTAAGCCCTACAGGCTTATTCTATGCTGAAATCTCGTTCAACAAGGAGCATAAATATATACTACCTAGCCGAGCACACAGATGATTGGCATACCTAATAAAAGCATGATTCAGGCTTCAGCGTCTGAATCCCTGCCCGCTTGGCTACCAGCTTCGATACACTTTTCCACTAGGGGCATTACCCGATCAACATTTTTCCAGCCCAGAATTTCCGTAACTTTTTTTTCTAGATTTTTGTAGGTTTTGAAAAATTCGGAAATTTCAGCTAGGCGATGTTCGGCAATGTCTTCGAGAGATTTTACGTTGGCATAGCGTGGGTCTTTGTCTGGAACACACAGAATTTTCTCATCGCGATCGCCTCCGTCAATCATCTCTAGCATCCCAATTGGTCGTGCTGCAATGACACACCCGGGAAATGTTGGCTGATCCATTAACACCATACCATCTAGCGGATCGCCATCATCCGCCAAAGTGTTAGGCACAAAGCCATAGTCGTAAGGATACTGCACCGAAGAATAAAGCACCCGGTCAAGTGCAAAAGCTTGCAGGTCTTTGTCAAACTCGTACTTGTTTTTGCTTCCCGCCGGAATTTCAATTAAAACATTGATCAGACCGGGCTTGGGTTGAGCTGGAATGCGTGATAAATCCATGACCGAATTTTTTATGCGACACAGCAAATTGGGAGATTTTGCCATCTCAGCTCAAGCCGATATGAGGTTAGACCTCATGCTTGGGCTTTGACCGACCCCCGTGTAGCATTCTAAGCGAAGACGACCACTCCAGGCTTGTGATTCATAGGCTGCCAACCCCTAAGTGCATCAAAATTTGCCAAATCTTCATAATTTGAGTCAATTTGTGCGATCGCGAACTAGCGAAGGAGCAGCAATACATTTGTATTGACCCCCTACACCAACCTAAGAGCAGGTATGATGTCGGTAATTTACTTTTGTGACCTCTGTAGTGAGTAGGGGTTTTGTGGCAAAACATCAACGCTGCTTGAAGAGTAGTAAGCGATGACGAACAAAGGTAAGGTAAGGGTCAACAAAGCAATTGCCGTGCCCATAATCTCTGCCCACCTATGAGTATGGGGGTCAGAAGATTTAGCAGACGGGCCACTGGATTCCATAAGTAAGCTTGCAATTAGAACTCGTCAATCGAGACTTCAAAGAAAGAAGTCATCAAACTTTAAACCCGATATCCATACATTTTAACGATTTACTCGATTTTGACTGTCTTCCAGCAAACAATCTCAAGAAAATCCCAATGCAGAGAAAAGGAATAGATTTATCTATTAAAAAACCGCCTCTAGTATGAGGGCGGTGTGATTAAGCAATCGGAGGGTAATTTAAGATTACGTTGCAGGCTTTGGGTCTAGTTGTAACATCGCTTACAGAATATAAAAACTTGTCATCTATCTTTCGGCATAAGTTTTCATGGGTTCTTTGATAAACCGGATGTACAAATGCTTAAAGGTAGACTTGATGACGCGAGGCATACCAAAATCAATGGGCATTAGAGCATCGGGTAGTTTCCAGTCCATCACTTGGAGGTTTCTGGGTTGCAGGTGTGGAAAGTGAATGTCCTGAAGTTCTGGACATAGGCCCAGTCTCTGACTGGCGGCAACTGTAGGCACAATGGCTGGATCGACGTTGAGGATGTCTACAATAGAGCGATCGAGGGCAAAGACATCTGAGGAAGCCCCCAAAACATTCAACTGTCGTGGTTCGCCACCACTAGGGCCATTCCCTTCGTGACCGATAATGCCATCTAGAATTGTCAAGTCGGGATTAATCGCCCGTGCAGTTTCCACTAACATTTCGGCAAACCGTTTCTCATCCTTACCAGCTTCCATGTGCCACCAAGCTTTCATTTTTCCAGGGACACAGCCAAATAAGTTCTTAACGCCCATGGTTAGGGTTAACTGCATGTGAGATTTTACCTTAGGTAGGTTAATCACGACATCGGCTTCCATGGCTTCTTTGGACAGCCGCAGATGGTTGAAGGCAACACTAGCGGTTTCGTAACGCTGACCGTGAAATTCTACGACGGGTAAGTTGAGTTCTTCCATCATCGGCAGATAGCCATTGGCTTTAGCAACACCCATGGCACTACCAAAGGCTGGGCTGTCTCCGAAAAAGGGTTTACCGCCCGCTTCTTTTACTAGCTGAGCAACGCAGTAAACTAGCTCAGGGCGAGTGATACATTCCTTGCCAAGACGCCCAGCGGTGAGGAGATTGGGTTTAAGTAAGACGCGATCGCCTTTTTTTACAAAAGCCTCCATCCCTCCCAAGGGTTCTAACAAGGTTTCTAAAGATGCTCTGAGTCGCTGTCGGTCGTAGGAATCAGCACGAATCAAACTTACACTAGACATGCTTTTAAAGAAAGAATGTGGTTTATTCAAACAGAAGAACAGTTAATAAAAGGGATTCAGGGACGACGAGTACATAATTTTGGCGATCGCCAAGCCCCAATTTTTGGTATTCGAGTACTAGCCTCTATAAGCTAACTTTTGACTCCATGAGTCAGTGCGGTGACTCTCTGAGTATCAGAAAAGACACCTTGCCCTTGGATTTCAAGAATCGGAGGTTTCACTTCGAGCTTAGTAACCTTAGCGGTACAAATTAACACTGTTCTATCAAACAGGTGCAGGGTCAACCAAGGTTGGTCTAGTAGGCCTTGCAGTTGCTGCTGAAAGACTTCTGGAGTTATGGGAATATCAAAGGATTCTGTTTGACCATTCACATAGTAAAAGGTTACTTCTGTAAAGCTATTCTCACCTTGCATCAAAAAAAGCTCCTTGCGATCAGCTTCTAGTTATCTTAATTCGGTGAACTACCCATACCGACTCGTTAGAGCAGTGTGGGCTTCTAGTTTCATAGCCCGTTGCCCCTTACTCTTACAAGCAGGTGGTCTTACACAGGCTCCGCTTGGCGTGACATTAGAGGATTCATAAAGGCATGAAATTATTGAACTATAAGGGTTTTGAGCTTTTCAGGAGAAGCGGTTTGATGAAATGCCTGTCAAAATTAGATGTAACTGAGTTTAATGGTTTGCTGCCTACTTTTGAGTTAAGTCTCCCAATGAAACTCATTAGTTTCTCGATCTCTCCATCTCTCGCCTATTTTTAAGTAAGCTCTACAGCTACCAGTGCTCAAACGAGCGATCGCTAAAAAACTGGTTGTACCGCCGCGAAGCATTCGCCGCGTCCATAAGTTTGTGCGTCTATATCTTGAGCGTCAGGGATGTTTTGATAGATAACCCTCTCTCGTCCCGGTTCTTATCCTCAACCTAGACAACTACACACCTACGATTCGGGATATAAGGTTAAGCAATGATGGATAAACTAATAAAATGTCAATCCTCTACCAAGAACTGGACGAAACTTTTCAGACTGCTGGTATTAATGCTGCTTGCGGTTGGCATTGCTTTAGTGCTTGCCGATGCTCCCGCCTTAGCCCAGCAATCTACCCCAGCTTATGGATTCGATCCTCAAGAAATGTTGCGGCGTGCCTTGCGGTGGATTAAACGTCTAGGTCCTATCGGAGGGCTAGCATTTATCGCACTCTATATCGTAACCACCGTAGCTTTTTTACCTGGCTCAATCGTTACCCTAGGGGCAGGCATCGTCTTTGGCGTGTTTTTAGGCTCAATCTACGTATTTATCGGTTCGACGCTGGGAGCTACTGCCGCTTTTCTGGTAGGACGTTATTTGGCAAGAGGCTGGGTTTACAAGCAAATTCAAGCTAATGAGAAATTCAAGGCAATTGACGAAGCTGTAGGCAAAGAAGGATTAAAAATTGTTCTCCTGACGCGACTCTCCCCTATCTTTCCTTTTAATGTGTTGAACTACGCCTTCGGAGTCACTGGAGTTTCCCTCAAAGACTACGTTCTCGGTTGCGTTGGCATGTTTCCCGGAACAGTTATGTACGTCTACCTCGGTTCTTTAGCAGGGAGTTGTGCCTTGATTGGTGCCAAGAATCAACCCAGCGACTCGGTTGTGGAGTGGATCATGCGGATTATGGGTTTCGTTGCAACTGTTGCTGTGACAGTTTTTGTCACTCGTATTGCTCGACAAGCTTTAGACAGGAGAGTTTCCTAATCGGGGCGTTATATAATACGCCCCTTTTTTTTAGCTGTTGACCTTTGAAAGGATGAAGGATGAAGGATGGGGGATGAATGCCCTTCAATAGGCTCAGGGTGTCACGGGAGAGATATTTAGATACAAGCCTCCCCTTCGGCTATTGCTCATGTAACCCCTTTCAAGGGGAAAAGATCAAAAATACTTCCTGATCTCACGCCCCGTACTTTGAGGGCGGGGTACTCATCCCTCATCCCTCATCCCTCCCACTGACTTACACAGTGGGGACGGGCAAGATGCCCATCCCACAAGAGTTTTTACAACAATGATCGTGGAAACTAGATGTGGAACAGCTGATTGCTGTTGCCGTGCCCCTACGATTCGTGATACTGGAGGGTTAATAACCGATGTCAGATTCAGCATTCGAGAGAGTTACTGTCTCACCGATGGATGAATATAACCAGGCTTTGGTTTCCTACGTTCATCCACCCGATTGGGTCAATCCTAAACCTGCTAATTGTTACGACTTAGTTGTGATTGGTGCTGGTACGGCTGGTTTAGTCGTGGCGGCAGGTGCGGCCGGTTTAGACTTAGGTTTAAAAGTTGCCTTGATTGAAAAACATCTCCTAGGGGGGGATTGCTTAAATGTCGGTTGTGTTCCTTCAAAGTGCATCATCCGGTCTTCTCGCGTGGTTGCTGAGATGCGGGAGGCAAACGCTTTTGGGATTGATGTTCCCGATCGCATTGAAGTAGATTTTCCGGCAGTGATGCAGCGGATGCGTAAAATCAGGGCGGGTATCAGTCCTCACGATTCTGCTGCACGCTTTCAAAGTCTTGGAGTTGATGTCTTCTTAGGAAATGGTCGTTTTTCAAGTTCTAACACTGTTACCGTTGGCAATAATACTCTCCGATTTAAGAAAGCGGTGATTGCTACGGGTGCTAGAGCCGCACGACTGGATATTGAGGGGATTGAAGAGGCAGGTTATCTTACAAATGAGACAGTCTTTTCTTTGACAGAACGACCACGACGTTTAGCGGTTATTGGGGGTGGCCCCATCGGTTGCGAATTAGCGCAAACTTTTGGGCGCTTGGGTTGTGAGGTGGTTCTTTTTCATCAAGGTTCTCACATCCTAAATAAAGAGGATGCCGACGCCGCAGAAATTGTTCAGAAGGTGTTTATTCGTGAGGGAATTCGCTTAGTGCTGGGTTGCCAGGTGCAGCGAGTGGTTAAGACTAGCGAAGGTAAGATGCTCTACTTTACTGGCAATGGTCGGGAAGAGTCGCTGACAGTTGATGAAATTTTGGTGGGTGTGGGACGTGCGCCGAATGTTGAAGGTTTGAATTTAGAAGCTGTGGGGGTGGAATGCGATCGCAAACATGGCGTAAAAGTAAATGATTACCTCCAGACGACAAACCCCAAGATTTATGCGGCTGGCGACATCTGCATGAACTGGAAATTTACCCATGCCGCTGATTCAGCTGCGCGGATTGTGATTAAGAATACTTTGTTTTCTCCCTTCGGCTTGGGACGCTCGAAACTTAGTAGTCTGGTGATGCCTTGGGTAACTTATACTGACCCGGAGGTTGCTCATGTGGGATTGTATGAACGGGAAGCACAGGAAAAGGGGATTGAGGTAGAGGCGATCGCGATTCCTTGGAGTAAAGTGGATCGTGCGATCGCGGATGGTGAAGAGGAAGGGTTTGTCAAAATCCTTCACAAGAAGGGTTCCGATGAAATTCTAGGCGCGACAATTGTTGCCCGTCATGCGGGTGAGATGATTTCGGAAGTGACTACAGCAATTGTTGGTAAGCTGGGTTTGAATACGCTCAGTAGTGTGATTCATCCCTATCCGACTCAGGCGGAAGGCATTAAGAAAGCAGCGGATGCTTATCGCCGCACGCTTCTCACACCAAATAGTAAACGACTCTTGGGATTGCTGACAAAGTTGTCGTAGTTTTCAGATGACCAAGTATGCCTTTCGTTACTGATAAAATTATCAGCTTCCTTTGGTGTAGCAAAACTGCCTTTAGCTGTTCCAATAAAGCTTGTTAAAGATTGTTTATTTTTGGGTGATGAATCGGCTGCCATAATGCCATTAAATTTAACGAGTTGTTTCAGAGCGAATTTCTTGAATAATGGTTGAAATTTCTTCTTCAGACTGGATGTGCCGTGCTAGAACTTGAGCAGTTGCTTCCAGAACGCGGTTGGAAAATAATTTAGCCAAGTCTTGCCGCAGACATTGCCCAATATAAATTTTTAGCAGGGCTTCCAAGGACATATCTCGGCTAACAGCTACTTTTTTTAGCGAGTTTAATGTGTCTTTTGGTATCTCTAGAGATACTGTTTCTTTTGGTCGAGGGTGCAGTTGTAATTTGAGTTCTTCTTCAGGCTTGTTCATATAATTTTCTTTCAACGCGAGTAGCAGGACGGGCAGAAATTATGCGTGTTCGCTTACCTCGTTCTACATAAACCACTAACAAGAGGCGTTGTTCAAGGGAATATCCGATAATGAATTCACGTTGCTCACCATTAGAGGTCACGTTAGAGGTAGCATCACCCAACTGGTAAAACGGATCGAAGAAAACTTCTACGGCTTCTTCAAATGTAACGCTATGTTTTTCAAAGTTGCTCTGCGCCTTGTTGTTGTCCCATTCAAACTCAACGCCTTGCAACTGATATACAACATTCATTTTACTCGTCTGTAACACAACCCAGCTGTAATACCCTTGTGTATGTGTTTATCCATATAAAGGGCTATGGTCAATTTGATGATAGTTTTAATAAACTAGAATCTTTCTTAGAAAACTATTTCAACCAGAGATTGACTGTAGCTACTGGTTCATGCTAAAGAGCGATCGCACTCTACTACATGAATACAAGAACGCGATCGCACTTTAGCACTCCAACTCAAGAAGGCGATCGCACTTAGCTACTCCACTTCCTTCAATTCAACCCTGACGTGGGTCTTGTCTTGGGGGATGCCAACTACCCTGTACCCAAAATCGCCGAGACTTTTGGATGAAACGATCGGCGCGACGTTCATCATTGAGATCGAGTCGATTACAAGTAGCTCGACCTGTGGGCGTGATGCCGATAATTTTGGTACCGTCTGCTGTCCAAATAAAATGTTCTGACCACTGTTGCTGACGGGGATTAAAGAGGGGGATTTCTTGTTGAGTTTCAGGGTCAACTCCGACTGTAAAGTTATAGTGACGTTCGTTACAACGACGACAGGCTAAGGCTAAATTATCTGCATCGTCTGAGCCTCCTAAAGACTGTGGCATTATGTGGTCGATTGTGAGAGGAGATGTACTAAGAAATTCAGGATAATGGCAGTATTCACATTGGAAATTAGCGCGTTGCCGTACAAACTCTTGGATACTGTTAGGAATTGTCACGATTGGGAGGCAGTTATGGCATTGATGTAGCTAAAAATCATGTCTAATTCTCCTATCGCTTCCAGTTCAGCCGCTTCTTCTGGAGTGAGCGAATCAGCTTTTTTCTTCTCCAGAAGTTCTTTCATGCGATCGCCTAATTCTTCAGTAAATTTGAAGAGATTGAGATTATTGATTTTTTCAACTCTAATGCCCGTTGTTAGCCAAGATGATGGTTTGATTACTACTGGTGTCATAGTCTTCTGAAGAGAAATTTTAAAACTTTGGATCATTTGCTGCTGCTTTGATTGCGCGACAAATTTCTGCTAGTTGGGATAGCCTGTTTGAGTGTGTTGGCATAAATCTGGGTGAAGTGGCGAAACACCGAACCTAGATTCGACGGTATTTTATTGCTGTTGTTCACAAACACCGAACACAGCATCCACAACAGCAGAGGTGTTTGCCCAAACTCCCGCAAGCGACTGCCCAACTGCCTCAACATCTGCTCCCCCTGCTGAGGTAGATAGGCGCGGACAAACTGCTGCATCTGCGCTTCACTCAGGGGTTGCATTGCCAACGCCGTTGATTTTCCTGAACCCGGACGCCCTATCAACAATACGTGTTCCGAGGCATACTTCCGCAACCCCTCCAGAACCGTTAATCGCTCAACTTTATCGTGCCCTTCGCCTCTCTCCTCCCTGTCCCGTTTAACCGTCTGCACCATAAAATTCCAACTAAACCGCAGTGGTGATGGTTCCGACTCCACCCGCTTTTGTCCCTCCACATCGGTTATGGTGTAAGATTGCTGCCATTTGGCGTAATCTTTGCAGAGTGAGTTTAAATAAGGATTCCAATTGACCATGACGAGAGGGTTTAGTCGGTTGAGAGTTTGTTCCTAACGCACCCACCCGCCAGGGGTTCAAAACCCCACAGCGAGTAGCTAAAGTCCTCTCAAGAGGACTAACAGAAGATTTCAGTCCATTTTAATGGACTTGAGCTGTGACGCCGGAAATTGATTTCCGGGCTGGTTGACAAAAAAGCAATTATGTGAGAGGGATAGCTACCCAATACTAACTTATTGTATGCGATGGGCTAGCGCCCCGCTTCGCGATCGCATTTTCAGCAAACACGCTAGTTGATAAGCTTAATGCGATCGCCCAGAAGCTGTTGCTGTGAGCTACTTGCTAGCTGGAGGATTTGACAAGGTGCGATGGGCTAGCGCCCCGCTTCGCGATCGCACTCATTCCTGATTAGACTGATTTGAATTCTCTTCTAGCCATGCTACTAAATCTGATTCATTTGAAAAGTCCAACAGTGCCTCAGCCAAATTCTCCAGCTGAACAACAGATAACTGATAAATGTGTTCCTGCAACTGGTCTTTCACTGCACCGATGCGCCGTACAAGTTGACGCATGAGCAACTGAGCCTCTTTCTGCCGAACTTGTTGTTGGACTTCTTCCCGAACTTGCTGCTGGACTTCTTCCCGAACTTGCTGCTGGACTTCTTCCCGAACTTGCTGCTGGACTTCTTCCCGGACTTGCTGCTGGATTTCCTCCCGAACTTCCTCACGAACTTCTTGATAGTATCTGGTCTTTTTCAAGTCTTCGCGTGTAAACATTTTTGCTAACTCCTGACGGGTGATACGCGGTAATTTGTACAACACAATCGTTTCTATCAAATCTAGCACTTCCTGTTGAATCGCTTCATTTGTCAATTCAGAACGTGCCTTTTCAACCAACTGCTTGACTAATCCAAGAGTCCGTTTTTTCGTCTCTACTACTAACTTTATAATCCCGACTCCTAGAGTACATTCAGTCACATCTCCTAGTTCATCCAAGTACAAACAAGTAACTTGCTCACTCTCCAACAACACCCGATATGGCTCTGTTTCAGTGGGTTCCATGCTGCGTTTTGCAAACACAACTACTCCTCTCCACGCCTTAGTGGGTGCATAGAGACGTAGGTAGAGAAAAATTTCACTAAAGAAACGAGCGTAAAGTTCTGAGTCTTTTTGAAACTGCACCTCCAAAAAGTAAATCGGTTGCTCTCGTACATTAGCAACTGGCAAAAATACTCCATCTATCCGAAACGCCGTTTGCTTCAATTCAACGCTAGTAAAATCATAGGCATTTGCTTCAGATGCTTGATGATTGATTAATTCAAAAAAAGTCCCCGGAAAGGTTTGGAACAAACGATAAAAAATCGAATCTGTTTTCATGTTGGCTTAGACAAGCATTCTCGTTAGCCTAAGCCGCCATCAACTCAAAATTGATAGCCAATTAGTATTGACTGTGTGAGGTAAATCTGCTAGTTAGCTGCTTTTACAAATTGGCAAGTAGGTGTTAGGTCATAGCTAAAAATATTTACAAATTTTTTCTAAATTGGGTATTGCTTTTTTTCAGATTATGTATTAATATTGAAAATGTACATAATCATTATGTACAAAGCCGCGCTGGTATTGGTTTGCACAGCCCTAGCAGCGCGGCTCACTCCCATACGTTTAGGAGCTGTTTCAATCATGCCAAAAAGACCACGACGCGATCATCACAGAAGGCGATCGCAAACCTCGACGCGTAGAGAACACTTGATCAATCATCCTCGTCCTCTCCATGACCGAGAGCGAACTCTGATTTTTCTCTACAGCTACTGCCAACTAGGAATGACGCCACAGCAGTTCTATGCCAAATGGGATGTTACTCATGAGGATATGGCATTAATTTGCTGTCGATCGCATTGTTTCGTCCGGCGCTGGTTTCAAAGAGGACACAATTATTCCCCTCCACATGCCAGCGATTTGCGCCATCTTGCCCTGATGGACTTTATCCTGGAGCATTTCGAGGAGATTCCTAAACCACTCTTTGATATGCTGTGTTCCCCACGCTGATATCAAGTGGCAGCCAAAGATAGTAGATAGGGGGACAAGGGGGAGCAGGGGGAGCAGGGGAGGCAGGGGGAGTAGGGAGGGTAGTTTCTTTCATCACATAACGGACGCATCTACGTTCGTGAGACGCTTAAGGAAAAAACTGAGAGGGCTTCTGCCCTCTTAGTTCATTGCCTCCTGACTAACCTCGGGCTTTTTCAAAGCGCTTGTTCACTTCATTCCAGTTGACAACGTTCCACCATGCTGTTAGATAATCAGCACGCTTGTTCTGGTATTTCAGGTAATAGGCGTGTTCCCAAACATCGTTACCCATGATAGGAATGCTCCCCTCCATCAAGGGACTATCTTGGTTAGCTGTACTGGTAACCTGAAGCTTGCCATCTTGGGTGCGAACTAGCCATGCCCAGCCACTGCCAAAACGCTTGCTACCAGCTTCGTTGAATTGCTGCTTGAAGGCATCAAAGCTGCCGAAGTTTCGTCTAATCGCTAGAGCGAGCGGACCTCTTGGTTCCCCACCGCCATTAGGCCCCATGATTTCCCAGAACATTGAGTGATTGAGGTGACCCCCACCGTTGTTGCGTACTGTTGTCCGAATATCTTCTGGCACACTGTTGAGGTTACGAATCAGTTCTTCTACACTCTGGTTTTTTAGCCGTGGGTACTTGTTGATCGCATCATTCAAGTTTTTGACATAAGCCGCATGGTGCTTGTCATGGTGAAACCGCATCGTTGCTTCATCAATGTGCGGTTCCAGAGCACTGTAAGCATAGGGTAGAGGTGGTAGTTTGAAAATCTCTTCACTGGGCCTTTGCCTGTCTCTCTGCTTAGTTCCTGGAGTGGGTTCCATTGATGATTCAGCAACTGATGGGAAAGTTCCCAAAGCCGCTGCCCCTGTGGTAACCCCTAGTAAAAGAAGGAAATTACGACGAGAAACAACCATAAATCGTGTTTAATATTGAAAATTGACAAGTTTAGTATAAAGTCAGACCTGTATCCCTCTGACAAAACTTGTAAAGAGAATCACCAGATGTATTAGTCCACATGAGTGAACTGCGTGCCTTAATTTTTGATGTTGATGGGACTTTGGCGGACACTGAGCGAGATGGGCACCGGGTTGCTTTTAATCGCACCTTTGCTGAAGCTGGACTGGATTGGGACTGGTCTGTTTTGCTGTATGGTGAATTGCTAGAGGTTGCGGGTGGAAAGGAGCGCATTTACTTTTACTTGAAAGAGTACAAACCGGATTTCGATCCGCCTGCTGATCTAACAAAATTTATCGCTGACCTGCACGCGGCGAAAACTCGGCATTATCAACAACTGGTAGCTGAGGGTTCTATCCCTTTGCGAATTGGGGTGAAGCGAGTGCTGGAAGAAGCGCGATCGCAAAAAATGCGGTTAGCGATCGCAACTACAGCTGCACTGCCCAATGTCACCGCCCTATTGCAGCATACTCTGGGTTCAGATAGTCTCTCTTGGTTTGAAGTGATTGCAGCGGGTGACATTGTACCTGCTAAAAAGCCAGCCCCAGACATTTATCAGTACGTGCTGAGAGTGATGGGTTTAGAAGCACAAGATTGCTTTGTGTTTGAGGACTCACACCACGGATTTCAAGCCGCTTGTCAAACTGGATTGAAGACGATTGTTACTGTCAACAATTACACGCGAAACCAATATTTTTCGGGTGCCATACTGGTATTAAATCACCTCGGAGAACCGGATCGACCTTTTGGTGTACTCGCTGGTGATGTTGGGGAGAAGACTTATTTAGATATGGCTCTGGTGCATAATTTGTACGAGCGTTTTCACCTCGAAAATTGACTTGTTGTTTGTTGTTTGTTGTTTGTTGTTTGTTGTTTGTTGTTTGTTGTTTGCTTGCCCTGAGCTTGGTCGTTGGGTTATTTGTTGTTTTACTCTAGATTACCTCTAGATTACTGAGTTTGTACAATAGTCCTCTTGCATAAAACACTCTCATCAAGTTTTTTGGGCAGGCAGGCCGCCCACACCACAATAAAAAATGACTGTTGTGATATGGACATCTTGCCAGAAATTTAACGCTGAGATTTTAACAAACAACCCTTCGGCAAGCTCAGGGCAAGCCAAACAACCAACAACCAACAACCAAAAACAAACAACATTTAACCTTTAGAGAAGATTCCAAGTCCGAAGTTACAAGACCGCTTTGAACATTGTTCCATTCTCACACTTACTTGATACCTGCTTTCCGATGGAGGCTTAAATTTTACTATAGCTACAGCCTGATTAGTAAGGTCAGACGTAACTTTATTACCATCCATATCCTTGAGAATTACCTTAATATCCTCGCAGTTCTGATCGCATACGGCGACGAAAGTATACTCCCGATTAGGATAAAGTAATACGGTCTTGGGTGCCTCTGCTCCTTTGGGCAATATCCCTATATTTTGCGGGAATGATAGCCGATAACCCTGTTTTCTGGCTGTTTGAATTGCTTGCTGAAGTTGCTTGTCAACCTGTTGTTCCTGTTCGTCCAGGGGTCTAGCCATAACAGCTGCATTCAGCGTGGTGCTGACAAGAATAGCTATTGCAGCAACAATCTGATACTTAATTTTCATAGTAGAGAGAAGGGAGAAGGGAGTAGGGAGTAGGGAGAAGGGAGTAGGGAGAAGGGAGTAGGGAGTAGGGAGTAGGGAGTAGGGAGTAGGGAGTAGGGAGTAGGGGAAGAAAGATGTTGATTTCGCAACTTTTAAGTTTTTTTCTCAAGCTCTAACTTCAATTTGGGCTATATTCAGGCTCGCTATGATAACAACCTTTCGACTAATTGTGATTGGTTGAGAGCACGACCAATTAGTACTAAGCGAGTCTGGCGTGGTTCAGATGGTTGCCAAGGACGGTCAAAGAAATTCTCTATGCGATCGCCTACTCCTTGTACCACCATCCGCATTGGCTTGTCAGCAACATCCACAAAGCCTTTAATTCGGTAAATTTCCTGTTCTTGCACTAACTGTTTCAACCTTGCTACTAGCGCTTTCGGCTCAAAAGCTCGGTCTACAATCAAATGAACCGAGTTGATTTCATCATCATGCTCGTGATCTTCTTCAGTATCGTGGTGACTAGGGCGAGCATCTAAGTTGTCTTCCACCGCTGCGTTAAATCCCAGCAAGAGGTTAGGGTTAATCTCACCATCGCGGCAGGGAACTACTTTGACTCCCTGAGGTAGCTGCTGTCGCAACCAGTCGTTTACCTTGGTTTGAGTCTGAGCATCCACTAAATCAACTTTAGTCAGCAACACCAAATCTGCACAAGCTAGCTGGTCTTCAAACAGTTCCTCAATGGGTGTTTCATGTTCTAAATTGGGGTCAGCGTTGCGTTGAGCTTCTAAGGCGTTGAGGTCACTGACAAAGGTGCCAGCTGCTACAGCTTCACAGTCCACAACAGTAACAACGCCGTCTACTGTGGCACCTGTGCGAATTTCCGGCCAGCGGAATGCTTGAACTAGGGGTTTAGGCAATGCTAGACCAGATGTTTCAATCAGCAGACAGTCTATCTGATCGCGACGCTTCAGTAATTGTTGCATAGTGGGGAGAAATTCTTCCTGAACGGTACAGCACAGGCAACCATTGGTCAGTTCCACAATGTTATTGGCAGCGTCGTCTTCTTCGTCGCAAACTTGGCAGGATCGAAGTAGTTCCCTATCTATTCCGACTTCGCCAAACTCATTGACAACAACGGCAATCCGCCGTCCCTGGTTGTTTTGTAGTAAGTGGCGAAGCAGGGTTGTTTTGCCGCTACCGAGGAAGCCAGTAACTACAGTAACGGGAATTTTGGCACCCACAGAGAACTCCTCCTGAAAGATTAGGCCTGGATGAATTATTTTGCCATGTCTGCGACAAAACAACAGAGCGATCGCTGCCGTCAATAGGAAGGATGAGGGATGAGGGATGAAGGATGAAGGATGAGGGATGAGGGATGAGTAGCCCATACATAAATTCATGTGCTTCTTGACTATTAAGACCAAGAGTTTTCATCCTGACGCTACGCACTGTCGAAGAGAGCAACGCTCATCATCCTTTTTTGGTCAGGGTGAAGTCAGATGAACCAGGATAACTTAGGATGGGAAGTAAAAAATCATTGCAAGGAGGCAATCATCATGAGTTTTATCGCAGCCAAGTGGACGATTGATGAATATCACCGGATGATTGCGGCTGGAATTTTAAGCGATCGCCGAGTTGAGTTGCTTCAGGGAGAAATTGTTGAAATGCCACCAGAAGGAGAACCCCATGCTTATTGTAGTCATGAAGCTAGTGAATATCTCACCCAATTGTTAGGCAAGCGTGCCACAATACGTCAAGCTAAACCAATTACGCTACCCAACAACTCGGAACCCGAACCAGATATTGCTATTGTTCAACGTTTAGGGCGTGAATATCGAGAGCATCACCCCTATCCAGAAAATATCTTTTGGTTAATTGAGTATGCTAACTCTAGCTTAGAAAAAGATTTAGAGACAAAAAGCAAAATCTACGCCGAAGTCGGTATCTCAGAATATTGGGTTGTCAATCTCAAAAAACTGCATTTGGTTGTGTTTCGAGAGCCTTTAGATGGAGAATACTCTACAAAATTCACACGGATCGCCGGAGCAATTCAACCCATTGCATTTCCTGACATTTCTGTTTCAGTGGAGCAAATTATCAACAACTAATAAGTCAACTGATAGACTTAATGTCGATATATAGGACTAAGCTGTGGAAGGTTTCCTGAACTTAAACAAGCCAGCCGGGTTAACTTCCCATGACTGCGTTGCCAGAGTGCGGCGGTTGGTGCGTCTGAAGCGGGTGGGACATGGAGGAACTTTAGATCCGGCGGCTACGGGTGTCTTACCGATCGCACTTGGTAAAGCAACCAGGCTATTGCAGTACATGCAACAGGATAAAGCTTATCGGGCAATCATCCGACTAGGAGTGAGGACAACGACGGATGACTTAGAAGGGGAAGTTGTTGCTACCCAGTCAGCTGCTGGGTTGACGCTAGAGAAGATCAAACCCTTACTCCAGATGTTTGAGGGCACAATTGTGCAAGTGCCGCCAATGTACAGTGCGATTCAGGTCAAGGGAAAACGCCTATATGATTTAGCTAGAGCGGGTGAAACGGCTGAAGTTCCAGAGCGGACAGTAGAAGTTTATCAGATTCAAGTTTTAGATTGGCGTCCGGGGGAGTTGGCGGAAATTGAGGTGGCGATCGCTTGTGGTGCTGGCACTTACATTCGTGCGATCGCAAGAGATTTAGGGGCAGCACTCAATACTGGCGGTACCCTTGCGTCTTTAGTTCGTACCCGAAGCTGTGGTTTCGATCTGGTAGATAGCCTGACTTTAGACGAATTGGAAGCCCAGTTGCAGGAAAAAACATTCCAACCCGTTTCACCAGAAGTGCCTTTAGCGCATCTAGCAACTATCACCTTACCAGCAGCAGATGCACACCGTTGGTGTCTAGGGCAACGCATCTCCTGCAAAGATACCTTCGCTGACGCCCCTACAACGGTTCTGCGGGTTCACCATGAAGATGGTGAGTTTTTGGGGATTAGTCAGGTGATTGACTCAGAAACTGGGCTGTTGCTTGCTCCTCAGATGGTTTTTGCATCTGCCCAATGACTGCTAGTAAATGTTGTAACAACCTATGTAGAAAATAGGGAGTCGGGAGTCGGGAGTCGGGAGTTGGGGAAGAAATATTTTCATTTTTTCGTTGCCAGCTTCCGCTCATGGTGTCTATCTTGTCTCCCTTGTCCTCTCAACTACTCAACCAGGACTTACGCATGGACACTACATATAGTAGGGGTGAACGGCCGTTCACCCTTACATATGGCGTTTCAACGGTCTCTCACACGTTACTGATAGATCTAGGCCATCCTTCACCACATCCCTCATCCTTCATCCCTCATCCCTCATCCTTCCCAATAACACTCTACTAGGGAAGAATGCGATCGCAGTTTTATCAGATGATTTAAGCAGCTGTTTTAGTCTCTCAATCAGAGCTAGAGTCCGCTGGTATGCTACTTGATTGCCCTGCTCGTCAAAGTGTTTTGAGGCTGTTTGTAGATCAGAAAGTGCTGCCTGTTGCAGCCCAATTTCATGGTGGATTAGACCTCGGTTAAGATAGGCTTCGGCATGGTTGGGGTCTAGTTGTAGTGCAATTGTGAAATCTTCAATTGCGCCGATGAAATCACGCTTTTTGTGACAGGCACAAGCTCGGTTGTAGAAAGCTCGGTGATTATTGGAGTCTAGGGTGATAGCACGCGAGAAGTCTGCGATCGCACTTGTCACGTTTTCCAGCATCAGTTGAGCTAAACCTCTATCGTTGTATACATCTGCCTGTAGAGGTTCAAGATGTTGGTGACTCTTCAGTAAGGTTTCGTTGTAATCTGCGATCGCTCCCTCGTAGTCTTTCAGTTCAAAACGCGCTAGTCCCCGGTTGTAATAGGCGCGAAAATCATTACTATCGAGCGCGATGATTGCTTGGTAGTCAGAAATAGCGGCTGGATAATTTCCTAGTCGATAGTACGCTAGTCCTCGATTAAGATAAGCTTCAGGATTGTTGGGATTGAGTTGTAGAGCGGCTGTGCAATCCTCGGCAGCTTTTTTGTACTTTCCTAGCTGTAGCTGAACCAGACATCGATTACTGTAAGCCGTAGCAAATTTTGTATCTAGTTCAATCGCCTGAGTAAAATCCTTAATCGCATCTTCGTAGTGTTCGCGTTGAGTTTCCTCTACGCCCAGCTTGAAGAACTCAGTTGCACTCATTGGTAACACAGTTTGATTTGCAGCTTTGGCTGGTGCCGTTAGTAGCAAAATAATTAGCGCTACTACAATGCCGAAGCTAAAAAAGATTCGGTCAAGCTGACTCATAAATTTACTTAATAAGTGATGCAAAAGCCGCTCCTTTAATTTACTTCCTTCCCTTCAAAGAATATCTATCTCTGCAATAGCTGGGGAAGAAAGAGATCGTTAATCTTTGAGCGAGAAAGAAGTAATAGAGCGGCGAGTTAATTATTTCCAGCCACTATCGGCTTGTTCTAAAACATAGCTAGCCACATCTTCAATTTGCTTGGCGCTCAAGCGTCCTTTAAATGCAGGCATAGCATTTTTACCATTGGTTACTTGGTTGACGATCGCCTCTGATGAGTTCATAGCATATTTTTCCAAGGCTTCTTTCTTCAAAGCCTTATCTGCCATAATGACGTTGCGACCACCGGCATGACAGGCGGCACAGTTAGCACTAAAGATTTTGGCACCGCTTGCTGCATCAGCGGCGAGGGCAGGACTACCTAAAGCAAAGGTAAGTAGAGCGATCGCCATCCAAATAACTGAGATAATTTTCTTCAAGTGATTTCTCCTCTTCTCAAAACCGACAACAGGCATAACAGGCCTGGTTCATTTTGAGTTGAGCTACAGTCGGTGTCAAAAGACAAGCTGTCAAAGTTGGTTATTGGTTGTTGGTTGTTTGTGTGGGTTAACAATCAACAACCTTTGTGGCTCATGTACTGCCAGTCGTGGGATGAGGTAACCTTCAGCGGGAAGGCTGATTGGTTTATCTCTCAACTATCGGCTAATCTGATGTTCGGTAGAGAGTACACCAGACTGAATATGTGGCTTGCTCCGCTCAGGATGATGACTGACAACCATAGCGGCGAGTGTCAATGATGCCGCGACTAAACCACTACCAACTAACCAACGTTGCTTTTTAGAGCGCTGTGTGGCAACACTTTGTTGATGTTCAGAGATATCGTTGATTGAGTACTGCGGAATTGCTGAGGGGTCGATTTGCTTACTCCAAGCATTGGTACCACCTGTAAGATTGATGCTAACGACGCCAGCTTCTCTTAGGAGTGTTACAGCTCTTGCCGAACGGACACCTGCCTTGCAGATGATAATCAAGAGGGGTTCACTGCCAGGATTAGCTTGACGCTTTGCTTCAAGCAGCTTTTTGATTTTGGCAATGCCTCTGCCATTGGGAATTTCCGGATAAGGAACTAAAACAGCTCCAGGAATATGACCAAGAGCATACTCACTCTCGTAGCGAACATCAACCAGCACCAAGTTAGATACTTGATTGTCAAATAGGCGCTTCAGTTCCTGTACGCTCATTTGAGGAACTTGAGATTGCAACAGCCGATTGCCGACAACTGGTAGCCCTGATACTTTAACTACAGAATTTCCTACTGAAACAGGTTTGATAGGCTTCATTTCGGCTGGCATCAGCATCGTCTTAATCCTTATTTCACTATCCCGTTAGATCTTTTGCAAAACTTGGCAATTACGAATGAACTTTAGATTGTCTAGATCCTCTTAATTGCTTTATTGCTGGTGCGCTGTCTTCATGCCTCTATCCTATGAGGCTTCTAGGTCAATGCCATCGGTTAAAGCTAAGTATTCTTGGATATTTTAAAAAAGAAAGAGTTTTATAAAGCTGAGATTAACCCACTTTTTGGCAAAAAAAAATAACTAATATTTGCTTTTGAATTGTATTCTAAATAACATTTTTTGAGAAGCTTAGGCAAAACTTACGCAAACTGCTGATTTACACGCTACTGCTAGTAGTAGCGTGGGCACTGCCCACCCTACATGTAGAGGTTCTG
>DALYIW010000075.1:0-29608 GCA_031970155.1 Coleofasciculaceae cyanobacterium CTOTU46601
GCTGAAAATTGGTATCTTTGCCATCGTGATTGGAACTGAATGATGGGCAATGATTGTAGTTAGTGACACATCGCCCATCAACTATCTAGCTGAATGATGGGCAACTATAGGCGTGAAGTACACAAACAACCAACAACCAACAACCATCAGCTATTACGAAAATCAATAATCGTCTGCCTATAGACATCTGGTAAACCGATGTCAAAGCACTCTCCTTTGACAACATATCCTGTCATTTTTTCTTCCTGCCGCAATCGTTCAAGACAGGATGTTAGCTGAAATTCACCTCGCTCGCGGATGTTGTGACGAATGTTTTCTTCTAGATAGTCAAAAATTTTAGGTTCTAGCACATACATACCAAATACTGATAGAAACTGGTCGTTTTTCATTCCCTCTATATGAAGGTGCGATCGCGCATATTCAATATCAGGCTTCTCGTAAATCTGCGTAACAGCAAGAACCGCCTCTGACTCCTGCCAAACCCCAGTTACACACCCATAGTGATGAATCACATCTGCTGGTGTTTCCCTTAAGCTAATCACACTTTGAGCCACCTGCTCGTAAACATCCAGAAGTTGACTAGCACAAGAGACTTCATTATCAGATGCATAAACATGATCGCCCAGTAAAAGTAGAAAAGGCTCATTTTTCACCCATTCTCTAGCACAGAAGACAGCATGACCATAGCCTTCTTGTTCTTCCTGGGTCAGGATAGTAATTCTGCTGCCTAAAGCTTGTAGATACTGACTGTATGCTTGATTTTGTGGGGATAGCTTGTTGAAAAGTTCTGGAGAGGGGGGAGATTTAAAGAACTGCTCAAAAATTTGGCGATCGCATTTTTGCACAACAAGCCCAACTTCCTCTATCCCCCCACTAATTGCTTCCTCAACAATCGCTAAAATTACAGGTTTAGCACGACCCTCTCGGTCAATAATCGGGAAAAATTCTTTTTTGACAGCTTTAGTGGCTGGAAACAGACGAGTACCAAAACCAGCTGCCGGAATCACAGCTTTGCAAACTTTTCTTTTAGCATGAATTGTTAGCTTTAAACCTTGCATCTGAGGAAAATCTCTTTCAATAATTTCAATTACTTTCTGTTGACTTTCTTCGTCTTTTACAATAAACTGCGCTGTGCCATCGCCCTGAGAGCCAACACCTTTTCCTCCTAGGATGTAAGGTTGAATTAATTCATAATTGAGGATGGAGTGTAGTACAGGAGCCGTTAATTGAGAAGGGCAGGCAGGTATTAGATGCTTGTCAAATTCAGCCTGTGCCTTTTTCATTAATATGCCAATCTGTTGAGCATCTCCCTTTTGCAGAGCGTCAACTGCCTCTTGGGTAATTTGAGCACTGATTGCCCCTAGATAGTTCTGAATATTTCTGTGTACTTCGTTGGTGGCGAAAGGATAGCACTGATTGAGTTGACCTAGTATTTCTTGGGTGTTTTTGCTGGCACCGAGATCTACAATCACAAAGAAGAGATTGTGCGGTACATTTAGCTCGGTAATATTAGTGGGTGACGTGTGGCGATCGCACTCAGACAAACTCCCATCAAAACACATCAGAATTGGTCGATTACCATAAGCACAAGCCTGATCCATTCTGCCACAACGAGAAGGCGTCACAATTTCACCTTGGTAAGCAAACTCCATTTCGTCTTGGATGCTCATCTTTAAGTCATAGACGCGGTTGAAGGCACGGGCTACGAGGACGCAAAGCGCTGCACTTGATGCTAGTCCTTTCTGAATTGGCAAATCTGTCAGGTAATTATCAATCTCAAGTCCTTGCACCTGGTAGTGAGTGAGAATTTGGTAGGCAACGCCAGCAGCGTAACTAAAAAAACCACCCTTTTGTGCTTGGGCCAGTAAAACATCCCTCTCCATCGGCAGTGCAAAGGGGCTTGGACGGGTGCCATCACTCAGCGAGGCGTGAACAATTAGCTGAGTTGGATGAGACTTAACCTCGGCATAAAGTCCCTGATTGATACCGACTAGAAGTGTGTAGCCCTTTTCTAGTTCACCATTGAGGCGGCGATAGTCTCCCGCCCAGTCAGTATGTTCGCCAAACAGACACAGGCGGCCCGGAACAAAAATTTTCATGAATTTACCCTGCAATGCAAGCGCCTTCAGTAATACACTACTCCTGCACGCCAGCGGGTTGGTGCGATTTGAAATGTGCGATCGCCATAACGGTTTTCATCCCTTGTGGAGCACACCGATTGTAGGGGCTAAGGCCTTACCCCTACCATAGACAATTGAAAACCGCCATAAACCTGCATAACCTCCCACTAACTAGAGATATAGAACACTGACAGTCAGATATTCTCAGAAGAAACAACAGTGCCACTGAGGGAATTAGTCAACAAAGCTACTAACTTTAGCCCAGCAATCTTGCAGGCAGCTACCGTCATCAGCATCATTGGATTACTGGGTGGGCTACCAGTCCCCGTAGCAGCACAGTCTACTTCTCCCCCACCAATAAAGCAACAAAACTCAGTAGAAGAGTTACTGCAACTCGGCATAGAGCAGTTTCGTCAATATAACCTTACACAAGCAAAAAAGACCTTTCAACGAGTGCTGGCACTGCGGCAACAACAAAAAGATTTATCAGGACAAGCCGCTGCCTTAAACTATCTGGGCGAAGTTTACAACGACTTAAATGAAAATACCAAAGCGTTGGAAGTTTTGCAGCAAGCTTTAACAGTTTACCAGCAGTTAAATAACCGCCAAGGACAAGGAGAAGTGCTTGATAATATTGGCGAATCTTACTGGAAACTAAATGAACATCCCAAAGCGTTAGAAAATTTGCAGCAAGCGCTAACGATACGTCGGGAATTCCAAGATAGAAAAGGTGAGGGAGAAACCCTCAATAATATCGGCGTAGTTTACATCTATCAAGGACAATTTCCTCAAGCGGTGGAAACCTTACAACAAGCTTTGGCGATTCGTCGGGACGTTAAAGATAGTTTCAATGAACCAGAAACGATTGCTTGGTTAGGTTTAGCTCACTTAAGTTCAGGTAAATCTGAGCAAGCATTGGAGTTAGCCAACCAAGCTTTAACACTCATCAGAAAGCTGAAGCTAATACTCTGGGTAGGATTGCTTCAATTTCAGTAACCAGGCTAGGGCGTATTTCCTTCAGGGAAATAACCAAAAAGCACTGGAACTTTCGCAGCGTTCTCTGGCAATTCGAGAAAAAATTCTCGGTCTAGAACATCCAGATGTTGCTAACAATTTGAACTTCTTGGCTTCAGTTTACCAACAACTGGGTGATACATCTCGCGCCATAGACTTATTTAACCGCAGCCTCAAGATCGAAGAAGGCAACCTAGATAATCAGGACTTACGCATGAACACCACATATAGTAGGGGTGAACGGCCGTTCACCCTTACATATGGCAGTTCAACAGGAAATTTGCGTAAGTCCTAATAATATCATTGCCATTGGTTCGGAAGGCCAGAAGCAAAATTACATGGCAACGATGGAAGCTTCAACCGCCGCCGCCATTTCTCTGCATCTCCAAGACGCCCCAAATAACCCCCAAGCGGCACGAGTTGCCCTGACTACTTTACTTCAACGCAAAGGACGCATTCTTGATGCTCTTAGTAATAGTCAACGCCTATTACGACAAAATTTGACACCGGAAAATCAATCTCTATTTGATGAACTAGAAGCGACTCGTGCCCAACTGGCTGCACTTTTATACAACAAATCTTCTAATGTTAAGGGTGACGCTTACCGTCAGGAAGTCGCAAAACTTAAGACAAAAGCTGAGAATTTGGAAGCAGAATTAGCTAAACGGGGCGTGATTTGTTGCGATCGCCAAATCACTCGGAAAGTCGCTCACAACCCGTTATCGTAGCGAATCCTGACTATGACAAACCGGGGTTAAATCAAACCTCTCCAACTCGCAGCACTGACAATCGAGGCTTAATTGATCCCTTGGAACAAACCTTCGCTCCTTTACCTGCCTCTGCCAAAGAAGCCGAAGCCATTGCCCCCATGCTGCCAGGAGTCAAACTGCTGACCGGTTCAATGGCAACAGAAAATGCGCTCAAGCAACTGCAAAGCCCAAATATTCTGCATATTGCCACCCACGGCTTTTTCCATACCGACGTTGAGCCTCCATATGTAGATACCAGCACCATCCTTCCAGACACCCGCAGCGCCCAACCGAACGTTCGCCCCTTGGAAAACCCCTTACTGCGTTCCGGACTTGCTCTGGCTGGTGCTAACCTAAACGAAAGCAGTAATCAAGATGGCATCCTCACCGCCTTGGAAGCTGCCGGACTCAACTTATTGGGTACAAAGCTTCTCGTGCTGTCTGCCTGTGAAACCGGACTGGGAGACGTTAAGAATGGTGAGGGAGTCTATGGCTTGCGTCGGGCATTAGCCATTGCAGGTGCCGAAAGTCAGCTGATTAGTCTGTGGGCAGTCAACGACTACGGAACCAACAAGCTAATGGTGAGCTATTACCAGCGCTTAATCGCTAACACGGCTCGATCCGAAGCCCTACGCCAAACCCAACTAGAAATGCTCTCTCACCCAACCTACCAACATCCCTATTTCTGGGCTGCCTTTGTCCCTTCCGGTGACTGGACTCCCCTCAACAACCGATAGTTGTTTGTGTGAAAAATTAGACTTGTCTAACGCACCATCCTAATCGTCCTTGGCAAGACGCCAACCAAAAGCGCTAATGCTTCGTCTGGCAGTTGGGCAATAGTCTCAGCATCAAAGAAACCCTCAAACTGATTGACAACCATCTGAGCGCGTTGCAAAGGCTCCGACTTCTTGGTGATTTGCCCAATCAGTTGAATCCACTGCCGCCGAATTAAATAAGCCTGCCGTCGCTCATCAGCTGATTCAGGATAAAGCAACGAAAGATTACCCACTGGCAGCACATGCTGACAATCGCGATCGAATACTCCTCCTACCACCGAACCCGGTCCTGCAAATTCAGCGTGATAGCGTTTATAAAGAATTAAGCCATTCCGACGCCGACCATTGACGACCAGCAAGCCATTGAGTTGAATTGGCTCAGTAGGAGTATCACACATAGTAGTCAGTAGCAACTTCTAACACTTTTATGCCACAACAGTCCGATATCAAAACTATCAAAGTCCAGATTCTTCTAAATGGAGGTCATCAATGTACTCTTTCTCTCCAGTCAGATGCACCGCTGCTGCATGAGCTTTTCACTAGTTTAGCCACTCGTTCCCAGAATCAAGCTGCTGGTTTGACCAAGGTGTTTCAAATTCCTGTAGATGGCGGTCGTTCTTCTCTATGTTTTCCCAGTGAAAATCTTGTCGGGCTTGTAACAGAACCTCCAATTTTCTTGCAAGCACCAGAGGTAACACCTGAACCTACCAATATTTTACCTTCTCAGTATGTGCAAATTGATAACTTTCTGACTCAGGAAGAAAAAGACCAACTACTTGCTTATACTTGGCAACGAGAATCAGCCTTTGTCGGTACCAGCACGACAACCAACTCTCAGCACTACCCAGATTATCGAAACTCTCAAGTTCTCTACTCTTTTCCTGAATTTCATGAATTAATAGTTAGTCGTATTCAAGCAATTTTACCGGATATAACCAACAAATTAGGTATCCCCTTAATTTCTGTCTCTCAAATTGAGGCTCAGTTGACTGCCCACAATGATGGGGACTACTACAAAGTTCATAATGATAACGGGAGTACTGAAACAGCTACCAGACAACTCACTTATGTTTACTATTTTTATCGAGAACCTAAACCCTTTTCTGGTGGAGAATTGCTGATTTATGACAGTAAGATTGAGAACAATTATTATATCAAAGCCGAATCATTTAAGACAGTTGAACCACGCAACAATAGCATTGTCTTTTTTCTCAGCCGCTACCTGCACGAAGTCCTACCAGTAAATTGTCCGTCCCAAGCTTTTACCGACAGTCGATTTACTATTAATGGCTGGGTGCGTAATGGATAATAGTTAAAGAGTAGAAAGATTATCCCTCTGAACCCCCATAAGAGGTTTTGGAAATACGCATAGCATGTTCAGCTGGCACAATTTCTTTACCCAATTTTCTAACATAAACTTGAGTAAATTCTGCGCCTAGAAATAAAATTTGAGCAGAATAAAAAACCCAGGTAAGGATGATGACTAAAGAGCCAGCCGCACCATAGGCAGAAGCAAAACTATTATGACCCAGATAGAAACCTAGCAGAGATTTTCCGATATCAAATAATATGGCGGTAATCGCTGCACCCATCCAAACATCCTTCCACGCAATTGTGGCATCAGGCAGAATTTTAAATATCATTGCAAATAGCAGCGTGACAATACCAAAAGAGATGAGAAAATTGAGAAATTGCCACAAGTAGGTAAAACCTGGTATCAAGTCTCTTAAATAATTACCGAGAATTACAAGCAGTGTGCTGATTACTAGGGACACGAGCAATAAAAAAGCAATCACCAGCACCATTGAGAACGATAAAAGACGCTTACGAAGGAAATGCTTGATGTTGTTTCCTGGCTTGGGTTGTACTTCCCAAATTTTATTGAGTGACTTTTGGAGTTGAGCAAAAATCACACTGGCACCGAAAAAGAGGACGCCGATATTGATGACGGTGGGGATAGGGCCTTGACTGGGATCGAGTTGACTGGCATTTTCGATCGCTGTTTGAATCAACTGGGCCCCATCTTTGCCAATTACACCTTGAATTTGCGCCACCAGCTCACCTTTGGCTGCCTGTTCCCCAAATATCGATCCTGCGATCGCAATCACAATAATCAACAACGGTGCTAGAGAAAACACCGTGTAATAGGCTAAAGCCGCGGCCATCAGCGAGGCTTGATCTTGTCTCCACTGAGTAAAAGTTACCTTCAACAGCAACCAAATCGTTCTGATGCTCATCAACACAGGCTCCTGAGGTCACAGTTGACCCATTTAAAGCCATTTTTTCGCAATCAGTCGCCTTTACACTAGCCCCACAAGAGGTACTTTATCTTGATGGGGAGTAGGGAGTAGGGAGTAGGGAGTAGAGGCTCGACTTGTAAGTATCAAGCTGATGTGTCTTTAAAAGGACAGAACTTACGCAGAACCTCTACATGTAGGGTGGGCAGTGCCCACCCTACTACTAGCAGTAGCGTTTAAATCAGCAATTTGCGTAAGTCCTGAAGGAGTGATGATTTGCGATCGCTCCTTAACTAACAAATCGCTTTTTTTTCCGATTGTAATTAGATGTTTAGCTAATAAAGTTAATCTTTCCCATCTCCCTCACGAAATATATTTAATTATCCCAAGGAATATATCCCAACATTTCCTCAGTTAGTGATTTTAATAACCAATAAACCTACCTATAGCAGTTTTCAATTGTCTGATTGTAGGGGCACGGCAGTGCCGTTCCCCTACAATCGATGTACTCCTTAAGGGATGAAACCCGCTATAATTTTCCAGTATTTTCACAATTTTCAAGACGGAAATATATTCTCCAGAGAGAGTATTTAGCTTCCTCAGAGCTTTTAAACAAAATTTAGAGATGACCTGAAAAAAATTACGCCACTTCAGGAATATGTAGCTGGAAGGAAGTCATTGTTCCTAAATTTTGTTTTTATTTAGGTTAGAAGTTGTTCTGATTAAAAATAATTTTTTTCATAACACTCCTATCAATGATTACCTGAAAAACTGCTGAATTGAAATCATCTTACCCACATGGCTATTAACCAAGAAAGTCCTGCACACAGTTTCTTGAGTCAGTTATTACCATTCTTACTCAGTTTTCTAGACGATGCTTTACTGCTAGGACTTTCCCGTCTAGGACTCCAGCTGCCTTGGCTACAGTGGCTAAATCCTATACTCCTGGGCTGTACCTTAATGTATTGGGCAGTGCAGATTTTACGCGATCGGCACTATATTCAACAAGTATTAATACAGGGCGCCAGACGTTTTGCCACCAAGCTGCACTAGCGATATGCTAGGCTGACGCCGAGGAATAAGCTGCAAAGTAAGCATCTGCAACCCTTGCATATCAAATCCAATCCTTTCAGGGGCACCAATGATTCGCGAAAATCAACTTAAACGAAAACTTCAGCGAGGCGAGACTGTACTTGGTCTATTTACCAACTGTGCCTATCCTGCCTTTATTGAAATCTGCGGACACGCAGGCTTTGACTTCGTGGTCATTGATTTAGAACATAGTCCCCTTCACACCCTTGTTGCCGAAGACCTCTGCCGCGCCGCTGATTGCGTAGGACTTGCCCCCGTTGTGCGTGTTGGCAAGAACGATTCATTACAAATCCAACGAGTCTTAGACATCGGGAGTGCAGGCGTCCAAGTCCCACAAATTGAAACCAAAGCCGAAGCCGAAGCCTGTGTTAGAGGTGCCAAATACAATCCCATCGGTTCGCGAGGTCTTTCCTTCGGTACCCGTGCTGGCGTCTATACAGCAGCCGGGGCACAAATCACAGATAAACTCAACGAGGAATCCTTAGTTGTGATTCAAGTCGAAGGCGTACGGGGAGTAGAGAACCTTGAAGAGATTGTCAGCGTCCCTCACATTGATGTCATATTTCTCGGCCCCTACGACCTATCCCAGTCGTTAGGGATTCCTGGTCAAGTGCGTGACCCGCGTGTCATTGACCTCATGCATCAATGTATCAAAACCATCCGCAACGCTGGAAAAACAGTTGGTACCTTTGCCGACAATCCAGAAATCGCCAAGCAATGGATTGACGCTGGGGTTGGGTACATTGGCCTGGGCGTAGATGTCGGTATTTTCCTGTTGGCTTGTCAAGGATTGGTGAAAGCAGTACGGACTCCTGTTTGAGATTTGGGGAGTCGGGAGTCGGGAGTCGGGAGTCGGGAGTCGGGAGTCGGGAGTTGGGAGTTGGGAAAGAATATACAATATCGGATTTCTATTGGGCATAACACAGAGCTTGGTAGAGGCAAGAATGCTTTAGCCCCTACCTGGTAGTACATGCAAGACCATGTTCACCCCTACAGGACTTACCCATGGACGCCACATACAGTAGGGGTGAACGGCCGTTCACCCCTACAAATGGCGGTTCACAAGGAAATTGGCGTAGTACCATTTTGGATGCAAGGATGCAAGGATTTTGAAAGCCTTACCAGTAGGTAGTTTCAGAAATTAAAATGTGACAAGTTTAAACCCAATTGGTATAAGTCCTGCCCTAGTTAAGCTGTTGGATGAATCTATATCACAAAATGGTAATTTTTGTACTGTAAAGAACAACTATTTACAATTATTGAGACTATACTGAGTATGTAAACCTCCTTGTGGAGAAACTTGGAAGGGGATCGCATTAGAAGGGGGAAAATACAATGCAAACCGTATCGGGATCAACGGAATTAGAATATGCCTTTATGTTTACCTTTAAGAAGGTAAACTCGATCAAACTAGAGGGCATTAAGCAATTTTTTACAGATCTTCCTGTTGACCCTTATATCAAAGGGAACTATCGCTCTAGAAGATTATCTCGTTTCATCGTCTCTGGAGATGAGTTGAGAAAACTCCCTCATGGCTACCTTTACCAAAGCAAAAATTACAATCCGTTAGTGGGAGGCGTCAAGAGAGAGTTTGCAGAATTAGATGATGCACTGATTAGGCTGGAAAATTTTAAACACCTCATCTTGGCATTTACTGATTCTTGTAAACTTCACCCAGAAGCTGAAATAGGAGTTCATCAAATCAGAACTACTTGTTCGCCAAATAATTATGGTAACCCAGCCCCTGAAGGTATCCATAGAGATGGTACGGATTTTATCGGTATATTCTCGGTTGATAGAGAGAATGTTCAAGGCGGGGAAACGCATCTATATACAGCTAGGAAAGAAAAGCCTGTTTTTAGCAAAGTTCTGAATCCGGGTGAACTGCTATTGGTCAATGACCATGAATTTTTGCACTTTACTACTCCTATTCAACCGATATCTGAGCGGGAAGGGAGTAGAGATGTTTTTGTTCTGACTTCCCCAAGCTTAATTTCTGACTAAAAGCCGAGAATATCTAGTAAGTGTTGAATGTTGAGTTGACTGCTGAGTATAAACGGGTTTGTTCTTAACTGTTAACTCGAAGGTGGTCTTCACAACAATATGCAATGTTTTATGCACATTAGCTCTAGGGGCACGGCGTGCCATGCCCCTACAAGGAATTATTCCTGGCAATTAGACAGCTCAAACACTACTTTGAATTGCAGGTTAGGAACTCGCCGACGCAACAACTGAAGATGTCCGTCAGCATCCGAGGGCTTGTGGTATCGACCAATAATCGCCCATTTCCCATTGGGAAGTAGACGGGCAACTGCCCAAGGCTTGAGACATTTTTTGTAGGTCATAATTGAGTTTGACTCCTTTCGTAGATGGGAGCCAGAGCCAGCGCCTGTACCCGACAAAGTTCTAGCGCTGGCTTCTGACTCGTTGCTGTTGCAACACTAATAATGTAGCACTTTGTTTTCAGAAAAACAAGTAGGCTTTGCTATTAACTTTAAAAAAATTAACTTTTTATGCTATAATTACAAGCCCGATAGACGAAAAGGCACAAAAAAGCTGAGGCTATGGAACTGTGTTATCGCTTCTCCATTCCCCAATGCAATCGGCTGTGCGAGCCGAAGGAATCCTGCTCTTGGTTATCGCCTACGGCATTACTGGCAGCTGATTGCCTCTTGTTTGGGTGCAAAAAACCGTCAATTCTACGATCGCGTTAACGGATTGATTTGTAGATCTGGAGAAATCTCAATCGCACAGATCAAGGCATTTTCAACTACCGTATTTCCCAGAATCGTCTCGTGGATTGCCTCAAACTTAGATTCAGACGAGGCAATGTTTTCGTAGTGCAATATGACATGGTAATGCTTTTCAATAGGTGTTCCAGAGTCCGACAGTTCCACCGCGAGCGAATCTATATCTTGACTCTCCTCGGCTATCTGGCGATAGTCGTTGGCCAACTGTTCTAACGCATTGGCGAACGCATGTTCTTTGGTTTGACCGTAGAAACGGGTGCAATTGTTGGAGCGATCGCTCAAAGACGGTGAAATCTGGCAAACATACTGTCCATTGTCTTGAGGAAGCACTGTAATCGAAATTGTTCCAGTAATCTGATCGAGATTCATTTGAGTCATATCTACTCTATTAATCGCAGAAGCTAAAATCTAAACAAGCCGCACAGCAGAACATCTATGACTATCAGCCTCCCACCCGAACTCGAAGTCACCCTTCAAGCCATTGCTGATCGCCAGGGAAGAGATATCACTGAAATCGTCATCGAAATCCTGACTCAAAGCCTCGCCCTCAACCCAAACGCAACTTTTCCCAAACAAGCTAAATTCATGCGCTTTGCAGGTATTGCTGCCGAAGAGTCCAGCCTCCTCACCAGCTTGGAAGAAGACATAAACCGCGATCGCGCCCTCGACCTGCAACGTCAAGTAGATCTGTGAACAAAGTCCTCCTCGACATCAACATCCTCTCCTACTTCCTGAGAGGACAAGCCAACGATGCTATTGATGTTAAGGCGAAGGGGTAATGAGCTGTAAAAATCGTCTCCATACGTTCCATAATATGTTGCCATTGTTAGTTGCTCCTGGTTTAAGTGGATACCAGAAATATACTAAAAACTTCTTGAGTGCCTCTTCACATATTAGTTATTACAGACAAAAATTAACGCGATCGCCATTCATTTTTATCTCTGGCTTTCCCCCTTGATAATTGTTGAGAAATAATCCGCTCCATCGGAGCCTTGTGAGCTAAAGAAATCTTCCAGCTCCTCGTCTGAAAGAAGGGAATACGCTGCTTCAGCCAAACTGTCAGAGTATCACCATTATCTCCCTCCCATTGATAAGAAGCGATTTCCGCCCATCTGATTAATCCAAACTTGAAGAAAATGCCATTCTCCCTAAGTTCTAGTCGGCTCAACCCAGCCCATAAAAAATAAGTTGATGCAGACCAGTATAAAAATGCCTGAGACAGGTAATATTCTGGAGAGGTATAACTGTCAGAAAACCTATTGTTAGCTGAGTTGAGAAACATAACAGTTTGCAGAATTGCGCTGACAAAAAAAAGTGCACCTGCGACCAACAGAGACCTATGTGTAGTAGGTCGTCCTAGATTCCACAAGAGATAACCCGCCTGTCTCTTGCGTCGAGGCCAAGTAACCATGTAAGTCCAGGCAATTGCTGAAAAGATAACAGACAACCCCAACCAGGCATAATCTCGCCAGGGCTGGGGGAGAAAATTTAAGGCAAAAACGAGAGGAAATACAACTAATAAAAGCACTGTACCAGTCAGTAGACTTCTTGTAGCAGCTTCCTGACCAAGCATTGATCTACTGATGATGTATCCCAGCAATAACGCAACAACAATGGGAACGATGAGCAATGCCCAAAGCATCAAAGAACCTCCAAAGAGTACTGCGACCTTACTACAAAGTAGTTGGTCATATAAAGAAATCCACATTCTGCCAAAACAACAGGGCAGATTGATTGATGCCGCCTTTGTCTTTGAGCAGGAAGAGGAAGCTTATTTTACCAATTTGGGTCTCGTGATTGGAATCGACTTTGGCTGATCAGGGTTCTCAATTGGGTTAAACACATTTTTATGTAGGGGCTTTGGTATCGTGCCCCTACCCATGTGGTACATGCAACTAAGAGGTGTGAGCAACAACCTCGCTACTTGTGCGATCGCCAGTGGATTGACTAACGTCTCGCTGCGCTATCATCCCTCATCCTTCATCTAGCAAGAAGATTTCCGCCGGGGTAGGATGATGATCCACGTATCTTCGAGGGTCAATCTGAACAACTGCAATATCTGGTTCCGGTTCTGAGTAAACACTCAAGTCAATGGGGTCTTGAACTCGGATTAAGGCTTTTCCAGTTAGCAGGTTTCTTAGATAATCAGCCGCGCAAAGATTAGTTGCTGAATGTGGGGGATTTTTGGCTGCCATTGAGATAACTTGCCCTTCCAGCAGTTCGACTCGCTCATCTGGATCTAGAATTCCTGCTGCTGTCATGCGGTGGTATTCATCTTGCGTCCACAAGCGTACACCTGTTGATGTCATTAGCACGACCTCCTTGGCTTCAATGCTTTAGCCTAATGCAAGAAGTGACGGATATTAGTGAAGACCATCACTAAGCCTAGCTCATTGGCGGCTTGTATTGAATCTTTGTCTCGCAAGCTACCACCAGGCTGAACAATAGTAGTAATTCCTGCTGCTGCTGCCGTCCTTACTGAATCATCAAAGGGGAAGAAACCATCACTAGCGAGAGTGGCACCTTGGGCTTTTTCTCCGGCTTGTTCTAAGGCAATTTTAACGGAACCAACCCGATTCATTTGACCTGCACCGACACCTAAGGTAGTGCGATCGCATGTCACAACAATGGCATTCGATTTTACATGTTTGCAAACCTTCCAGGCAAATAATAGTTCTTCCAGTTGTTCCGGCGTTGGTTGACGTTCTGTGACTACCTGCCAATTATCTGGAATCTCCACAACATCGTCGGCAGCTTGCAGTAGAAAACCACCAGCAATCACTTTCACTGTTTGCTTCGGTCCACTACTTAAATCGGGCAAAATTAAAACACGCACTTTCGATTTAGAAGCCAAAATTTCTTGTGCATCTGCCTCACAAGCGGGTGCTACAACACATTCTAAAAATGTCTTGGTTAACTCTGTTGCCGTAGGCGCATCAATGGGTTGATTTAAAGCAACAATTCCGCCAAAAGCAGAAACAGAATCAGCTTGAAATGCTTTTTGATAAGCTTCTACTAGCGTTGTTCCTAATGCAACGCCACAGGGATTGGTATGTTTTAAAATCGCTGTAGCTGGAGTATCAGGAAATTCTGCAATAATCCGCCTTGCTGCTTCTAAATCCACCAAGTTGTTGTAACTTAGTTCTTTCCCCTGGAGAATAGTTGCTCCAGAAAATCCAGTTGGCATAGCCCCAACTTGATACCAAGCTGCGGGTTGATGGGGATTTTCTCCGTAACGCAGAGATTGTAATCGCTGTCCTGAAAGTACAAATTGTGGAGGAGGTAGAGGTTGTCCAGGAATGGTTGTTAGTAGAGACTCATCGCTGAGGTAAGTGGCGATCGCGCGATCGTAAGCCGCCGTATGCAAAAATGCTCTCTGGGCGCATATTTTCCGGAAATTCAACGGGGCTTCACCCTCATTCTGTCTGACTTCTCGCAAGTAGTCATTATAATTACCTGGATTGCACAGTACCGTCAGATTCGCGTAATTCTTTGCCGCCGCCCTCAGCATAGCAGGGCCACCAATGTCAATCTGCTCAATGGCTTCTTCAAGGGTGACATCCGGGCGAGCGATCGTTTGTTCAAAAGGATACAAATTCACCACAACCAGATCGATTGGACGAATGTGGTTTTCCTCCATCTCTACCTGATCTTGCGGCAAATTTCGACGCCCCAGAATGCCGCCATGAATTCGAGGATGCAGCGTTTTAACTCTTCCGCCTAAAATCTCAGGAAAACCCGTATAATCCGAAACTTTAGTTACTGGCAATCCTGCCTCTTGCAGCGCTTTTGCCGTTCCCCCACTGCTGATCAAATCGAATTCAAATTCCTCAACCAGCTGACGGGCGAAGTCGATCAGCCCTGTTTTATCAGATACACTCAGCAGTGCCAGACGTCCCATGAATTAATAGTCTCCCACTATCCGTCAACATCCACAATTTTACTTGGTTATTTGCTATTAGTTGTTAGTTATGCGTAGACCAGTATTTTTTAATTGACATCTTGCACCATTGTCATTACGTGAAAGGTAGACAATGCCTACTAACGATATTGGTTACTTATGAAGCTATTTAAGGCACTGCCCGCCCCACCAAATAAAGCTTGGCTATTGGTTGTTGGTGATTGGTAGACCAGTATTTTTTAACAAACAACAAACAACAAACAACGAACAACAAACAACAAACAACAAATAACGAAACCCGTGACACTTCATCAACAGCCACGGGTTTCACTTGAAAAACTTATCTAGGAACCTTCAAAAAATGACTTGCCTTAACGGCTACTCCAAACTCTTAGAAAGGCCAAGCCAGTGCATCTGGGTAAACGGTATTAAACCCAATTAATAGTACGGCCGTAATAGAAAGCCACAGAAAGAGTAGGATAGGTGAGAGCGAAAGCCACGTCAGTAAATCATTCTGTTTTTGTGCCATGAACTATCTCCTAAAATCAGTAAACTTCTTAAAAATGACTAACGAGGTGAAACCGGAATTTCTTCTTCCTTAGCCGTTAATTCACCTGAGAGCAATTCCTTAATGGCTGCTAGAGGCCAAGTGAAACCACTTAACATGAAGGCTAGGGCACGGGGCACATCAATGATAATTTCTTTCATTTCTGGGCTACTTTCTTTTCTGACAGATATCAGATAAGCCCGACCTACCCAACCAATCCAACCAGCAATGTAGAGGAATATTAAGCCGGGAATTACAAATTCATCCGCATGAGTTAAACTACCATCCGCAACCAAGTGAGGTAAACCTTCAGGTCCACAAAGATAGTCAGAATAGCGAGAAAATCGGTCTTCTCCCGACTTAGGATCCCCAATGGTATCTTTGGCTGCCTTAGACCGTTGTTGAAAAGCTTTAGATTCTTTACAAGGTACAAGCCCAGCTACATCTGCTGAGGCTGTGGGTACACAGCTAAACCACAGAGTAATGGCAAAAAACAGAGCTAACAATCGTCGCATAAATTGTTTCCTTTTGTTACGAAACAAAAAGTTTTATGTACAAACAAAGATTAAACCATTTGTACACTCAGGCAATATTACTCTGATCGGTTAGCCTAGTAAAGTTTAATTAATTAAAAATAGCTTTTTTATTAAGGTCATTTGTAAATGGCTTGCGTATTAGCAATAGAAACAAGTTGTGATGAAACAGCGGTAGCGATTGTCAACGATCGCACCTGTTGTAGTAGTATTGTTGCTTCTCAGATTCCGGTTCATCAACAGTATGGCGGTGTCGTGCCGGAATTGGCTTCGCGCACTCATGTAGAGACGATTAATGAAGCGATCGCGCAAGCCTTCATCGAAGCTAAACTCGACTGGGGGGCAATTGACGGGATTGCTGCTACCTGTGCTCCTGGTTTGGTGGGTTCCCTACTAGTAGGTGTAACGGCAGCCAAAACCCTGGCGATTGTCCATCAAAAGCCGTTTTTGGGCGTCCATCATCTTGAAGGTCACATTTATGCTACCTATCTCAGTGAGCCAGAATTAGAGCCACCGTTTTTATGTTTGCTGGTTTCTGGCGGTCACACCAGCTTGATTTATGTCAAAGACTGTGGTCACTATGAGATGTTGGGAGCAACCCGTGATGATGCTGCGGGTGAAGCGTTTGATAAGGTAGCGCGGTTGTTGAAGTTGAGTTATCCAGGCGGTCCGATTATTGATCGTTTGGCTAAAGAAGGCAATCCTCTTGCTTTTCCTCTACCAGAAGGTAGAGTTTCTGTTCCTGGTGGTGGCTATCACCCTTATGACTCCAGTTTTAGTGGCTTGAAGACGGCGGTGCTACGGTTGGTGCAAAAATTGGAGCAGGAGAAATCTGAGCTACCTGTAGGTGATATTGCTGCTAGCTTTCAGGATACTGTAGCGCGATCGCTGACTAAACGTGCGATCGCTTGTGCCCTTGATTATGGACTTAACACCATTGCCATTGGGGGTGGCGTTGCTGCTAATAGCGGATTAAGAAAACAAATGCAACAGGCAGCAGCTACTCACAACTTACGGGTACTCTTTCCTCCCCTCAAATATTGCACCGATAACGCCGCGATGATTGGTTGTGCTGCTGCTGATCATCTCAATCGAGGACATACATCTGTCCTTACCCTTGGAGTACACTCACGGTTGCCAATTACTGAGGTAATGCAGCTTTATTAATTAGTTGTTTGTTGTTTGTTGTTTGTTGTTTGTTGTTTGTTGTTTGTTGTTTGTTGTTTGCTTGCCCTGAGCTTGGTCGTTGGGTTGTTTGTTGTTTGGCTTGCCCTGAGCTTGGTCGTTGCGGTTGTTGCTTGTTTGTCTGTGTCATTAACATAAGGAAAACTATAGCCATCGGTACTGAAGCCATGCGAGAAATAGAAACGCCATTAACACTTCGCCTGTGGACAGTTGATGAATATCACCGGATGGCTGAAGCAGGAATTTTACAGCCAGATGAACGAATAGAGTTACTTACAGGACAAGTCATCGAAAAGTACAGCGATTGGACACCTCGCCTGTGGAGAGTCGATGAATACTACCGCATGGCTGAGGTGGGAATTTTGCAGCCAGATGAACGAGTAGAATTAATCGCCGGACAGGTAATCACAAAGATGAGTCCACAGGGAACCCCTCATGCCACAACTATTACACTCACACGACTGTTGCTAGAAAGTCGTTTAGGAGGTCAGGTTTTAGTACGGCCACAACTGCCAATCCGATTAAACAACTACTCAGAACCCGAACCGGATGTGGCAGTGGTTATGCCAGATGCACTGCGTTACCTTGACCATCATCCTATGCCATCAGAGATTTATCTCCTCATTGAGGTAGCAGATACTACTCTCAAAGGAGACTGTAATCTAAAAGCCAACAATTACGCCAAGTCTGGGATTGCAGATTATTGGGTGATAGATGTAAAGAACCGTCAGCTGCATGTTTTCCGAGAACCTACTCAAAATGGTTATCAAAGCGAGGTGATTCTTTCAGCAGATGATAGTATTTCACCGTTACAGTTTTCTGATTTGAGCATTGCTATTTCTGAGATGTTGCCGCCAGTCAGTGTGTCTTAGGTGAATGTTTTGATGTCTGATTCAAATTCAGCAACATCGGAGTGGAGATGACAACGCTCATGGTTTTTCTTACTGATCAATGGTTCTGACTCTAGGATAAGCGATCGCAAATTCCGGATTTACCCGATTTAACTAAATGTCAACCAGCCAAAAACCTGCTTAACCGTCAGTTCCAACTCAATGCCCTTGAGGATTGGCAATTGAGCAGTACCTTCAAACAATTCCACTCGCTGACCAGGAAACACAGCTAGAATACTCTCTTCTTCTGGGTCTAACAACCACCCTAACTCAGTACCGTGTCGCGAACAATGTAACAAGTTACCCAGCACTTTAGCTCGTCTCTGGTCTGGGGAAAGAATTTCAATTGCCCAGTCGGGATGAATTTTAAAGCGGTTCGCGATTTTGCCTGATGGTTCAAAGGGAATTCTTTCCCACCGAAACACGGCAACATCAGGGATAATTGAATCGCCTCCAAAGGTGCAGCGTAGTTCTGGGAAGGCGTAAGCAATTTTTGGTGTTTCTGTTATTTGGTTGATGACCGTACACAGTTTGGCCTGCAATCGGCTGTGTTCGCCTTGAGGCATGGGCTTCTGAATAATTTCTCCGTTGATAAATTCTGAAGCCGGCTTAGTTTCTGGAAGTTTTAGGAACTCTTCCAGGGTGAGCTGGTGTTTAATGACTGAGGTCACAAGTCACTCGTCCTTCATCAGTTTTTAGGAAAGGCTAGTTTAATTATCTGCGATCGCACCTCATCCCTCCCAACTGCGATCGCATCCTCACCTCATTCAAAACGCGATTGCATCTCATCTTTCCCAACTGCGATCTCATCTTCTCCTCATCTATTGGTGGCGATCGCGAAGCTTGCACCTGTACTCATGACTAGATGGTTGGCAGCATGAACTAGTAAGCTAGAGCTAGTTAGTTGCACAATGAGGCAACGGTGGAGCCAAGTTATATCCAGGAAAGTCAAGAAATTTACAACTTCGCCGAGCCAGAATATGAACGGTATTTTTATGATGAAAATACTGGTGGGTTTGTGCTAATCCATCAAGACCACAATACCAATGATTCTGAAAGGTTTGTAGCTGTGGCTTTTGCTGTGCAAGGCAAGCGAGTGAAGTTGTTGAATGAGCAAGCGGCATCGGGGATTAGGACACCTGATGCTGAGATTGATGGGGAACTTTGGGAGTTTAAGGAACTCAGTGGAGATGCAATCAATATCAGCAATGCGGTTCAAAGGGGTGTTGCCGTAGCAAAAAAACGCGCCCCCAATGTTGCTTATCATATAAATACAGAGGCTAACATTCGCGACATCAATACAGGTATTGCCAGGGCAATATTTTGGGACAGACAGAGTTTTTTACAAAAACTTGCAATCGTTTTTAACGATAGTAGGATACAGGTTTTGACTAGGGAGGAAATGGAGAATGGACAATATTTTCAATAGTTTCAAGGAAAGAATCCTGCTAGGACTGAAGAATAATATTCCGGTGGAATCAAGGTTAATCATGCTGGGAGAGATTATCTATGCAGTGGGATGTCAGGATTTGGTTCCAAAACAAGCGCGAGAACTGGAGGATTTACTAGATTTAGAGGGTGCTATAAGGAATTATGCAGATGTCAGAGAACAGGCAATTTTTGGTGAATTAATTGAACATGAAAAAGTTCATCAATCGCTCCCTCATTAAACAACCTGCGTTAACTTTCGCGGAACCGTTCTCCGAAGAAGTTGCCGAAGCGTCGGTTCATCGCACCTCATCCAAAGTAACAGCGATCGCATCTTCACCTCATACCAAAGACGATCGCACTATTATCCAGACTAAGTGCGATCGCATCTTCACCTCATGCATTCAGGCGATCGCACCTCATCCATTCCAACTGCGATCGCATCTTCACCTCATACCAAAACGCGATCGCACTATTATCAAGACTAAGTGCGATCGCCTCTTCACCTCATCCAAAAACAAAAAAGGCGATCGCTTTTCTGAGTTTTTGAGTCACTCAACTTCTAATGTTTCTAGCTGTCTTTTGCCATGAATAACGGCGGCAATGGTGACAGTTTCATTCTCAATACGATAGATAATGCGATCGCTGTAGGCAAACTTTTCTCTGATGCTCTCATCGCCAAACTCTGGGACAATACGCCCTGTCAAAGGAAATTTGCTTAAGTTTCTGGTTGTGTCGAGTATCTTTTGAACAACTGTAGCAGCGTAGGAAGCGGAGTCGCGGGCAATGTATGCGACAATGGCATCTACATCTTCTAAGGCTTTGGGAGACCAGTTTACTTGATTAGCCATCGGCTTAAGCGTGCTTCTGCTTCTGCTTGGGAGATAGTACCTTCTGTCTCAGCGACTTCTAATCCCTGGCGCACTTTGCTAAGGACGTAGAGATGGTATTGGATATCTTCTAAGGAGCAATCATCAGGAAGTTTACTCAATAGAGATGCAACTTTTTCTTTGGTGGTGGTCACGATCTTTTCTATCGGTATTGAGTGGTTATGCCGTTATGATAACTAACGCGAAGGATTGGTGAGGTCTTCTCGACTCCAGACATACTTTTGACAAGTTTCGCAGGCTTGCTTCTCCACATCAGTCTGAGGATTTTTGAAGACGGGACTGTCGCCAAGGCGATCGCAACCCGAAACTTGCTACCCCACACTAGCAATGATGCTCTCCAACGACGAACAGTCAACTGCGATCGCATCTTCACCTCATGCAAAACGCGATCGCACTTCACCAAACTAAAGAGATCGCGCCCTCATCTCTGTTGCTTGCGGTTGCTGATACACAAGCCGTCATTTGCTACATCCTCGGGTCGCGACCATTACGCAAAGTGTTTCTTGAAAGTTAATCTGCAACGCTGTTAATACCATCACAAAGATGGCGACGGGGGTCATCTTTACTCATACCGTTATCAGGGTTTTTCAGATAATCATGCAGCCAATCACTACCCTTCACCAGTAAATCATCTAGATCGAGATTCCACAGAATTACGATGTTGTCATCACTACCAGAGGCAATCATCTCACCGTTCGGGCTAAAACTGACACGAAGTAACTTACCTTCCCGGTTCCAGAGTTTGATGGTTGTGTCATGACTACCAGAAGCAATCATCATATATTCAGAAATAAATTTCTTGACCCAGTAAAGAAAGATAAGCCAACTAGAATGTTATCCCATGACTAAACTCGCACCTATCGAATTAGAAGACGGAACTGTTATCTACATTGAAGCTACAGAAGACGTAGACACTCTCTCCGTCACCGCTAGAGAATCCGCCGAAGACGAGGAAGCAGAAGAATCACTCGACGAGAAGGGACTGAGTGATGAGTTACAAAAACAAGCGATTCAAAGTTTTCAGAAAATTCAGACAACAATTCATGCGTATACGGTTTATACGTTGAATGCGTTTAAAAAAGTTGCGATCGCAAACGTAGATAAAGTTACCTTAGAATTCGGTATCGAACTCGGTGGTGAAGCCGGCGTTCCTTATGTAACAAAAGGAACAGCCAAAAGTAACATGAAAATTACGGTAGAGTGTTCATTCCCTGAGAACACTACAAAGAATGCTTAAGGTTGACTTGGCTGGTGAGGAAGTTATGGGCGCGATCGCGTTAACACTTGACTAACAATATCCCCATAATTGCTATCGACTCAAAAATTGTATTCCCCCATTCGACAGGAACAGCCATCCTCCAACCAAGACAACAGTGGACATAACTACCAGTAGCACTCTAATTCGAGCGGGGCGATCGCATTTGTAGAAAGTCATCGAGACGTTCCGGTGGAAGGTCTCTACAAGATTGTTCTAGATCTGATCTTGGTCTTCCATAAATTCGCCTAGGTAGAGTCTGACAAATTCAGCGGCGGCGGTAGGATTGATGCTTTGGAGTGCTTTGGCGATATCTACCACTGTTTCAGCGGTAGGGTCTCTCTGCTCATGAAACCATTTGAACACGATAGAGCGTGGAGTTCCCATGACCACTGCCAGTTTGTTCTGGCTAATGCCATAGGTTTCTAACACTTGTTTGAGAGCTTGTCCTGCTTTTCCCATGCCCCCAATCGTGTCAGAGGAGCTTGAGCTAGTAAATGTTCGCTCAAGAGATGACATCGTGTATGATTTTAGTGTCATCTTAAAGGATTACATCAGGTTCAAATGGAAATCACGGAAACCCAAATGCCTACAAGCTTTCTGACCAATACCAACGAATCTTCCTCAACGTCTGTTGAAGCTTCGACTGCACTCAGCTTCAAGTTTTACGCTTCTACCGATCCAGTTTCAGGGCGAGAATTTGTCAAAGTTATGGTGGTTGGTTCACCCAAAGGGGTGATTAAAATCATTCACACGCTGTATAACCGAGGTTTTGCAGAGGTGACAGAGTGGAGTCCACCAGTACCCACCAAAAATCCAGGTGAGGTGATGAGTGTTATGAGGCGGTGTGTTCTTCTGGATTAATGGTTTGATGAATTGCTTTTAAGTCTGGTCGGTAGAAGGAGCGATCGCGTTAAAATAATCGCTCCTGCTTTGAGAAGGTAATGTTAGTTAAGGAAATGCGATCGCTACAGTACTGTTAACCTTTCAAAAACGCAACGGATATCGATGAATGAACTAAAGACTATACTGCCAACAGACACTTGGATTGATTGCACATGGGATGAGTACATCCAAGTAATTGATAATCCAGCTTACGAAAAAGCCAAATGCTATTACCACAATGAACAACTCAGAATTGAAATGCCACCAGTAGGGCCAGACCATGCCAATGATAACGGGATTCTCGCCTTGTTAATCAATCTATTTGGCATTGCTAAAGGTATACCAATGAGACTACTCATCAACTGTAGCTATCGGAAAACCGATGTACGAGAGGGTCAACCCGATATTTCTTACTACATTGGAGAACGAGTAAACTTAGCCCCCATAGGAAGTTCTGTAGTCAATCTCGATAACAATCAGCCTCCTGATTTGGCGATTGAAATTGCTGATACTTCTTTATCTGATGATTTAGGTCAAAAACGACTACTCTACGAAGATTTAGGAGTATCTGAATATTGGGTAGTGAATGTTAAAAAAGCCCAGATTACTGCCTTTGAAATTCTTAGCACTGGTGGAAGTCAACGGATTATGGAGTCTTTGGTGTTGCCTGCTTTAGCGATTTCTTTGTTAGAGGAAGGTCTGCGGCGCGATCGCCAGATGGATAATACTAAAGTCAGTGCTTGGTTTTTGGCAACTGCTCAAGCCTCATTGCAATAAAATAAGAGAATGTGCATAAAACATTAATCTTTATCAAAATCCTTTATTAGCTTTGCTGAAATTGGGCTAATAACCAAGCATAAACTTGTCCTTGATTCATCTGGCGAGTACGTCGAAAAGCTTCATTTAACAGAGAAATTTCCAAGTTTGGTAACGCCTGAGATTGAGTAATCCTTCTACTTCCACCATTTTCTATAGCAAAAGCGATTACTTGAACGTTTTTTACATCAACAATCCAGTACTCAGCTACGCCTAATTCTTCATATAGTAGGCGTTTTTCACCTTTATCATCAGATAGTGAAGTGTTGGCTACTTCTATGACTAAAGTTGGTGGAGGATAGATATCTAGCTCGATAATAGAAGTTCCGTAAGGAACTGCATTGACGTTTTCACCCATGTAATAAGATACATCGGGTTGAGCTTCATCAAGGTCTGTTTTCCGGTAGGTGCAGTTATCTTTTCCATTCAGATTAATGCCTTTAGTCGCAGCGAACAGGGTAATAGCACCAATAATAATTGTGTGGTCGCTGGCATGGTCATTTCCAACTGGCGGCATTTCAATTCTCATTTGTCCATTGTGGTAGTAGCCTTTTGCTTTTTCATACTCTGGCTTTTCAATAATCTGAATATATTCATCCCAAGTAGCCGCTAGCCATGTATCGCTTAGTGGTTTAGTTTGTAGTTGACTCATAATTTTTCTTGAAGAATCAGAATTAGGTAATCAGAGAATTTTTACTGCTGAAATTGAGCTAATAACCAAGCAACAACTTGATTGTGATTCATCTGACGAGTACGACTGAAAGCATTCTCCAATAGAGAAATTGCAAGTCCAGGTAATACTTGGGACTGAGTAATTCTCCGACTTCCACCATTTTCTATAGCAAAGGCAATAACTTGGACTTTCTTTACATCTATAATCCAGTATTCAGCAACTCCCAGTTCTTCATAGAGCAAACGTTTTTCACCTTTATCATCTGCTAGAGATGTTTTCGCGACTTCAATAGCTAAAGTTGGTGGGGGATAGCTGTTAAGGTCGATGATATTTGTTCCCCAAGGAATCACACTAGCATTTTCACCAATGTAGAAAGAGGCATCAGGTTGAGCTTCTTCAACACCTGGTTTTCGGTAAGTGCAGTTATCATTCCCATTCAGGGCAATGTTTTTGATAGCAGCATATAGCGTCACAGCAACGATAACAATAGTATGGTCTCTTGAGTGGTCATTACCGACTGGTGGCATTTCAAGCCTCATTTGTCCATTGTGGTAGTAGCCTTTTGCTTTTTCATACTCTGGCTTTTCAATAATTTGAATATATTCATCCCAAGTAGCTACTATCCATGTATCACTAAGGGGTTTAGTCTGTAGTTGACTCATAAACTTTATCTAGTAATTGGTGTTAAAATCTTGACTATTTTACTTAACCTAACATTTTACCAAACTCCCTAGTATCTGTTGCAACTATCAAGGGAATTGGTATTATGAACAAATACTTCTAAACGAGTCTATTTAGCTGTAAGGAGTAAGCCATTGGCTAATAATTTGAATCTTTTCTCACCGATTAAACTTGGTTCTTACGAGTTGCCGAATCGAATGGTGATGGCACCAATGACTCGTTTACGTGCTGGAGAGAAGGGCATCCCGCAGCCCTTGAATGCAACCTACTATGCACAACGAGTAAGTGCAGGGCTGATTGTTACCGAATGTACGATGGTTTCAACTCAGAGCCTTGGGTACATGAACTGTCCAGGCATTTATTCATCAGAACAGGTTGCGGGTTGGCAGCTTGTGACTGATGCGGTGCATGAGCTTGGAGGGCGAATCTTTCTGCAACTTTGGCATTGTGGAAGGGTGTCACACCCGTCACTGCAAGAAGGTGGGGTACTTCCGGTTGCTCCTAGTGCGATCGCACCCCCCGGTGAACTCCACACCCCCGATGGCAAGCACTCCATGGTAACGCCTCGCGCACTAGAAACACACGAGATTCCAGGCATTGTCGAGCAGTTCCGCAAAGGCGCTGAAAATGCTCTAGCTGCTGGATTCGACGGCATCGAACTCCATGGCGCATTCGGCTACCTAATTGATCAGTTTCTCCAGGATGGCTCGAACCAACGCACAGACGAATATGGTGGCTCAGTTGAGAACCGCGCTCGATTTCTGCTAGAAGTGACTGAAGCTGTTGCCAGTGTGTGGGGTGGCAATCGAGTTGGCATCAAGCTCTCACCTAGCAATACATTCTATGGGATGTCTGACTCGAACCCAGAAGCAAACTTTGGTTATGTAATAGATGCCCTCAACCGCTTTGGTTTAGCCTATCTTCATCTGATGGAACCGAATGAAACAGATTTAACAACCCGTGATGTCCTCAACCCAGTGACACCTATCTTCCGCCCAATCTTCAAGGGTACGCTGATTACCAATGGAGGCTATGACCAAGAGAAAGCAAATGCCATTCTTGAGCAAGGTGGTGCAGATCTAGTCTCGTTTGGCAAGCTGTTTCTGGCGAATCCCGATTTACCAAAACGCTTTGAACTAGATGCACCGTTGAACACGCCTAATCCAAAGACGTTCTACGGTGGAGGCGAGGTAGGCTACACCGACTACCCAACACTCGACCTTCAGACAGCGTAATGGGTAATGGGTAATTTGGAAGAAGCCGAGCCTTGAGCTATTAACTATATTGGTTCTCAGTTGCACCAGAACTTACGCTTTCTTGATCTTTGAATACCATCTGTAGGGGCGTATAGCGTGTCTGTGCGTCAGTGCTGTGCATGTGTACCTCACTGTAGGGGCACGATAATATCGTGCCCTCCTTACAAACAACTGGTGTTCTACCCAATAGACATCTCCGAAAATTAGCCTGAAATCCTTGTACAGCTAGGGCTAAAATTTAATTTCTGGAGATGTCTAATCGAGAATCGTTGTATTAGCGATCGCAAAATCATCACAGTAGGCGAAAGTAGTTTCAAAAACTGAAGCCCATCCCTGTTAAGGGATAGGCTTTCCTAGATATCTCTGTACTTAGCGTACTTGCCTAGACAAACTGACCATTCGACTGTTTACGACGAATACCAATCACCGATGGACGTGGTGGTCCTTGCAAATTACCCTGAATGTTGCTCGGCCAATTACTGCCACGAGAGACAGTACGTTTTTGGTTAAACAGGCTACCATTCAAGTCCAGTATCTCAATGTCTCGACTCAGTGTTACTTGAGGGTTGAATGGACAATCTTCACCCGGATGTTGCACCGCAACGATCAGCGTATCCCCTACGAAGGTTGGCCCTGTAATCTCACAACGGGGGGGACCATAAGCAAAGGGAATGGGTTCTCCAGCATTCGAGCCACTAGTGGGAATGAAGAAAAGCCAATTATTGCCAAAAACAGCATTAAGATTGCTCACATTCCCAGTCTGGGCGTGATTTACCGTAATTGGGGTTCCAGCAGCACCGACATCAAAACCATTGTGGGTGCCAGTGGACATATCAGTAACAATCCAGACATTTCCGTTTCTATCAAAAGCCAGATTATCAGCTTGAGAGAAGCCAGTTCCATCTTTTGCGCCTGCTTCCCCACCCTGAGCAAATCGCTGCCAGCGGAAGGTGAGGCCTGTACCATCGGCACTGTCCTCAACTATCTTATAAAGTCCCCCTAAATGCTGAGTGTCGTTGACCGCACTGCTGTATTTAGAAACCACAAAAATTCGAGAATCGGGATACCCATCTGACCCCGGTGCCGCGTCAGTGTAGGAAATAAAAACTTCCTTGGTACGCGGATGGACTTCAACATCCTCCGGCCGCGCTGTAGGAGTTCCGCCAACCAGGTTAGCTGCTAAGAAGGCATCACAAAGCACAGCTCCTTGGCTAGAGTAGAAATCTGCTAGCTTCTTATTCCGATATCCTGGCAATGCTGTGTCTTGATTGTCAGTCGTTACGGTAAAGGAGCCACCATCGGTAGTCTGGCCTCCAATACCACTACGAGTAGGAAAACGTGTATTGCCCTTGTTGCTAATAGTTCCTCGTTTGGCAAGTTCAACTGAGGAAAGCTCTGACGGACAATTAGGGTTAGTAGGAGTGTTTAACAGCAGCGGAATCCACTTACCCGTACCGTCTGAATTGTAACGGGCAACATATAAAGTGCCATTTTCAAATAACCGACTGTTGTTCTTATTGTTGGGAGAACTGACTGTACCAGAGCTAACAAATTTCCAGGTATGACCCCCGCGTCGGTCATCACCCATGTATGCCACTAATTTCTTCCCAGGTGCTGCCCGCATAGCAACGTTTTCATGGCGGAAGCGACCTAGCCAAGTGTGTTTGCGAGGGCGAAAATTGGGGTCAGCCAGGTCAACTTCAACCATCCAACCGTATTTTTCTCCAACCAAACCAAACTCAGCTCCCGTAGTGCCACTGGTGTAACCAGTCTGCGAACCATTGGGTTTGAGGAATTCTGTAACTCCCACAAAGAAGGATGAACTGCCCTGGAAGTTTTCTTCGGCAGTGAGTATAGTTCCCCAGGGAGTTGTACCACCAGAGCAGTTATAGGCTGTCCCGATGATTTTGTTACCGAGTCCATCTGCGTTGACTTGCTCGAAAACTTCCGTGGCCGCAGGTCCTGTACCAATCAAATAGTTGTTGTCTCCTTGCCGAGAACCCCAGGAGGTAACGTCCTTATACGCATCGGAACGCTGGCTGTTAATTGCTAAGCCGGAAAGACCGTGGATACGTCGGTTTTTGGGGTCACTAGCAACGACAGCAAAGTTACCTTTAAAGCCTGGTCGAGAAATTCGGATGATCGAGCCACCCATGTTGTATAAAAATTCACCCAGGAGCTCCCGATTTTTGGTGTTGGGTAAAGGTTTTCCTATGACTAAGGGGTAGCTTGGATCGAAGTTGGCTACATCACTAGGAGCTTCAGGAGCTAGAGGAGAAAATGGATAGGAGATGTATTCGTGATTAATCCAGAGATAGCCGTCATTGGGGTTTTGACCGTTGACGGGAACAAAGCCTGTATAGTCGCAGTTGTAGCCAACGTAGTCTTGTTGGTTGGGAAAAACGCGATCGCCCCAACTAACAATGAGGTAACGTTCATACTCAGGCGGAACCACTACATCATCAATCACGTTGTACTGACCCAACCGAGTATCAGTCGCTTGACTTAATATAGTTCCCTGTCCAATTCCTGTCGGCAGGTAGCTTTTTTGATTTTGGTAAATTGGTAAAGGATGTGGCAAACGCACTGGCGTAAATTTCAGAGGTTCAGCCGCTGGAGCCGCGTTAAGAGCGCCACCAAAATTTTTGTCTCCTAAAGTTGGGCCTAGCACAGCAGCACCAGCACCGGCTCCAAAGAAGATTAGTAGTTGCCGCCGAGTCAACCTAGACATGAAATTCTCTCTCTTCTAGAATCGCAAGAATAAAAAGCTTTAAGATGTCATTCGGAACTAATCCTGTAGAGATAAACTCCACAGGACTTTAATAGGTATGAGTAAAAAGCTGGTAACTTGTATCAAAGCCACCGCTTTTTTATCAATTATTAGTTTTCATACCTAAGCCTTACAACATCAGAGGTGATTTCAATAGGCATAACATCTGTCCTGTGTTGTCACTCTTTAGAGGGATTTATTACTCAAATTGTGACTTTCTACAACGAACATTTAGGTTTTCCTACCAATTCCAAAAAACATCCTAGTTTTAGAAGATTAAGCTTAGGTAATCTCTGGGTTAATCTTATTAGTTTTAGAAAAAATAAAACTGATTTAATTTGTTGAATGAAGGCTTCATCAAATCTTCATAATAAGGAACCAAAGCCTTCACAACAATTTCATCGTACTAGGATAAAATCAACAATTTGAAAGGCTAAGGGTACCACAAGTTGCTCTCAGTGTAATAAATTAGTCATCTCTAAAAGCTGGGTCTTTTTCTTGTCTGAGCCTCCTTGGTACGATTACAGGCCTAGGAGACAGTTGGGGTGTAGGTGAAACTGAAGGAGTATAAAAACCTAGTAATACTCCAGAGCTGTTAAAATATTTAGTCCAGCGATTTAATCGAGAATCTTTCTGCCATTGAGAACGTGTAACTTTGGCATGTAAAATTGGTACTATTTGTCCATTATGTTCAGTTGAGATGGTAAGAGAAACTTCATTGACTTCAGGATTCTCTGTAAATTCTTGTTCTATTGAAGTTTTAGCTAAATCTTGGGCGGAGCGAATCAAAACATTAAAGGATTGAGTCCCGTCAGAATTGAGAAGTAAATTTTGTTCTTTTGTTTCAGCCGAGGCAAGTGAAATAGTTGATGTTACAGAAATTAATGTTAAAATAATGCCCCAGATAAAGCGAGAATAGACACTCATTAGTCTTACTATTTTGACGGCTTAAACATTTACCAGATTAATAGTCAAAAATTAAAAAATCAGTAAGTTTTGGTTAATGCATGATAATGTCCCGAACTGAGCTTTGCATCGGGAGCATGTCAGGGCAAGCATGTAGAGTACTCATGTAGGTTGGGTAGAGCGATAGCGAGACCCAACCGACAAAGCACAGTTGGGTTTCGTTCCTCAACCCAACCTACACGCGTTGACATGCT
>DALYIW010000076.1:0-15713 GCA_031970155.1 Coleofasciculaceae cyanobacterium CTOTU46601
GGTTGTTTGTTGTTGGTTGTTTGTTGTTTGTTGTTGGTTGTTTGTTGTTTGAGGGGGAGGGAATAGCTGTTTTTTTTAGGATGACTAGTTTATTGGCTCTTGGTTGGGAATACTCAGAGCATCTTTATACAGAATTGGTGTCAGATGTCGAGTAAGCGGTTTCAAGATTTAGAGGTATATCGATTGGCGGAGCGACTCGCTAATGAAATTTGGAAAACTGTTCAAGATTGGGAGCCTTTGGCGAAGGATACGATAGGAAGACAGATTGTTCGGGCAGCTGATAGCATAGGTGCCAATATAGCCGAGGGATTAGGACGAGGTAGTTCTCCAGAGAATCGACGATTTGTCAGGATAGCGAGAGGCTCTTTATACGAAACCCAGCATTGGTTAAGAAGAGCCTACTGTCGCAATCTGTTATCTTCTCAACAGTTAGATACACTCAAGCCAATCCTTGATGAATTAGCACCCCGACTAAACGCCTACTTAAATTCCATCAAATAATCAAATTAGCTATGTGTTGTTTGTTGTTGGTTGTTGGTTATTGGTTGTTGGTTATTAGTTTTTAGTCAACTGAGTCATATGTTGTAAGTTATTATTAATCATTCAAACAACAAACAACAAACAACAAACAACAAACAACAAACAACAAACAACAAACCACTAATCAACCTTAAACTGGTCGGCACTAACTTGAAGGTTCTGAGCCATTGCTAGAAGCTCTTTGAAGGACGTGGAAATTTCAGTGGAGTCTTCTGAGGTCTTGTTTGCGATCGCAGCTACTTCACTCATAGTTTGCGTCACCGATTCAAACTGATCGGTCTGTACCTGCGTTGCCTGGGTGATACCCTCTACAAGAGTGCTAATTTGGGTTGTAGCGTTAACGATCGCATTCAAATGCTGACGAGCATCATGTACCGTTGCGGTTCCTTGAGCAACCTGCTGGATACCTGTCTCCATCGCGGTGGAAACTTCAGCCGTACCTTCCTGAATTTCCTGCACTAGCTGCGAGATTTCGGTAGTAGCCTCAGCTGACTGACGTGCCAGAGAACGCACTTCGTCGGCAACAACCACAAATCCTCGCCCGTACTGGCCTGCCCTCGTCGCTTCAATCGCTGCGTTCAGAGCTAGTAGCTGGGTTTGAGTGGTAAAGTTGCTAATTAAGTTCACTACCCTAGAAACCTTCTGAGTTGATTCACTCAAGCGCTTGAGTCGCTTGCTGGTTTCCGCTACTGTCTCCCGAATAGCCAAAATCCCATCTACAGTATGGTTCATAGCGGCATCCCCTTGCTGAACCGTTTGGTTCGCCTGTTGCACTGCCACTTCCACCTGTTGAGCGCTACTGCCTACAGCTTGGGTGGAGTTGACCATTGTCTTAATTTGTGCCAATGCTTCCTCTAAGGATTGGAACTGTTGCTGGGCTTGGTTGGCAAGACCTGTAATTGAGGAAGCACTGTCTTGCGAGGTTTGAGCTACTTTTCTCGATGCCACCTGCACCTGCTTCACGATACCGCGTAGGCTTTGTAGGGTATTGTTGTAAGCATCGGCAATGGTGCCTACTTCGTCTTCTGTAATCGGAGCTCGCACAGTGAGGTCTCCTTGCAGGGCAGGCCGGACTGCCATTAGCAGTTGCATTACCTCTTGCTGCAAGGTTTCTTTGTCCGCTTTCTCGCGCTGCGCTACTTGGGAAAGTTGGTCTGACTGGTTCTCGATTTGTTCGAGGTATTCTGCCTGTTGTAGAACCATCCCTAACTGCCTGGCCATCTGTACGAGGAAGTTTACTTCGCCTTCCTCCCAGTGGCGTGGTTCGGTGTTTTGGTAGGTTGTCAGCAAGCCCCAGAGTTGGTCGCCTTTAAATAGAGGTGCGATCGCATAAGCCTTAGCTCCCCATTCATCCAGCAACACTCTGGAGAAGGTCAAATGGTCTGTTTCGGTGATATCATTGACCACACTCGCTTCATTTTTGCTGTAATCTCCACCCTTGGTTTCTTGCAACACTGGATCAGCGACTCGCGCTACGTCAGTCCCTACCATCCTCATAGAGGTGCTGCTGACATCTTCAATGACAAATTCACCACTCCAATCTGGGTTAAAACGATAAACGGCTACTCGATCGGCTTTGAGCAGTTGCCGGAGTTCTTGAGTAGTAGAACGGAACAGGCTGTCAAAGGAGAAGTTTTTCTGCTGTAGAAGCCCAGTAATTCGATTCCCGGTTTTGTAAATCAGGTTAATGAAATTGGTTTCTCGCTCAACCAGCTTCGCTAATTGATCGGACTTCTGCTGCACCTGATCCACGTAGCTTACTAGTTGTAGTGCCGAACTCACCTGCAATCCAATCTGCCCTAAGGCACGGATTTCAGACTCTTCCCAGTGACGCGGCCCACTGTTTTGGTAAGCACACAGAATACCCCACAGCTTCTCCCGGATGAAAATGGGCACGAGCAAGTAAGCTCGAACCTCAAATTGCTCTAAGATTTCAACGTGGCAAGCCGAGTGACCAATTGTATAGATATCATCTACAGCAAAGCTTTCTTTGTGGCGATACCGACCTCCCTGGGTTTCTTGTAAGTAGCTATCAGCCCAAACGGTTTTGATATCAGGCCCTACCAGTGGCACCCATCCTTTACCAACTGACTCAGCGATGAATACGCCACTCCAATCTGGCTCGAAGCGATAGACGGCAGTGCGATCGCATTTCAGCAGCAAACGGACTTCTTGGGTAGCAATCTGAAAGATAGTCTCTTGGTTGAGCGACTGAAGAATCTTGGTGGTGATTTTGGCAACGGATTTTTCTCGTTGGGCAACTTGCGCCAGTTTCTCCGATTGAGACTGCACCTGCTCTACATATTGTGATTGCTGTAGTGCGATCGACAACTGATGAGCAACCTGCTTAGCAAACTCAGTCTCTTGTTTGTGCCACTGACGTGCCTCACTGCATTGGTGAATGCACAGCAACCCCCACAATTCAACACCTTGCATGACTGGTGCAACCAGAACAGCTCGCACTTGGAATTGGGCAAGAGTGGAGATATAACAGTCAGCTAAATGGGCATTGTAAATATCGGTTACTGCCCAGACACGCCCCTTACGATAATTTTCTGCGTGCTTTTGACCAAAGCAGTGATCGTCTATCTGAACCGCCTGAGCTGAAGTAAAGCCTGAAAGTACAGCTTCCGAGACTATTTCTCCAGAATTAAAGCCAGAGTCAGGGTAAAACTTAAACAAACCCACTCGATCGGCTTTGAGAAGCTGTTGAACTTCTGTACAAGTTGTCTGGAAAATCTGCTCTAACTTGAGAGACTGACTGATTTTGGAGATAATTTTAGTTGTTGTTCGCTCTAGCTCTGCGGTTTTGGTTAGCTGAGTCGATTGTGTCTGCAATTGCTGCAAATATTCCGCCTGTTGCAGAGCCACTCCCATTTGTGTGCCCACTTGAGTCAGCAACCGGATATCCGATTCTTCCCAATGCCTCGGACCACTGTTTTGAAACGCACTGAGCAATCCCCAGAGTTTCTTCCCTTGAAAGATAGACACTACCAGGCAAGATTTTACGCCAAAGTACTCCAAGGCTTCCACATGGCAATCCGTCAGACCGCCATTGTAGACATCATCCACTACCAAAGGTTCGTTGTTGCGGAACCGCCCCCCTTGATGTTCTTGCAAATAGGGGTCTTCCCAGCCACTGCCCACCAGTTTGGGCCATCCCCCAGACTCTGACTCACAGATAAAGTCGCCGAAATAGTCCTCACGGAACTTGTAGATAGTGACTCGCTCCACGTTTAATAGTCGCCGCACTTCCGAGGTAGCAATCTCGAATAGCTTCTCAAGTGATGAGTTTTGGCGAATCTTGTCAACGACTTTAGCCAGCGCTCTTTCTCGCTCAGCCTCTTTGGCTTGTTGCTCGGTTTGGGCTTTAATTGTTTTCAGGTATTCCACCTGTTGCAGAGCGACTCCCATTTGTGTACCAAATTGAGTCAGCAACCGGACTTCGCCCTCTTCCCAATGCCTTGCTCCACTGTGTTGAAATGCACTGAGCAATCCCCAAAGCTTCTTCCCTTGAAAAATAGATACTACTAGGCAGGATTTAACGCCAAAGTACTCCAAGGCTTCCACATGGCACTCACTCATGCTGCCATCGTAGACATCATCCACCACCAAAGGTTCATTGTTGCGGAATCGACCCCCCTGGTATTCTTGCAAATAAGGGTCTTCCCAACCACTGCCCACCAGTTTAGGCCATCCCCCAGACTCAGACTCACAGATAAAGTCACCGAAATAATCTTCACGGAACTTGTAGATGGTGACTCGCTCTACGTTTAACAGTCGTCGCACTTCCTGAGTAGCAATCTCGAAAAGGTTTCCCAAAGCTGGACTCTGACGAATCTTGTCAATAAATTTAGCAAGTGCTCTCTCGCGCCCAGCCTCTTTAGTCAGAGATTCCGATGTCACCTTTAATTGGTTTAAATAGTCTAGTTGTTTGAGGATGTTGTCTAGGCGATCGCTCAAAAGTGACAGCAAAATTACTTCATGCTCTTGCCAGTGTCGAGGCCCTGAGTTCTGGTAAACGCAGAGTAAACCCCACAGTTTCTCCCCACTAAAAATTGGAGTAATGATATAAGCCTTGGCTTGGAACTTTTCTAAAGTGGCAAGGTAGCAGTCAGAAAAGCCAGCTTTATAGATATCATCTACCCACTTGGTCTGCTTCGTTTGGAAGTAGCTACCACCTTGGGTATCCTGCAAGGTCGTGTCGGTCATATCATAGTTGACTGGAGAACCGAGCTGTTTCACCAAACAGCGATCGGAGAACACCAAATCAGCTGACTTCAGACTAGGATCTGCTGCTTGCTCTTGAATGATGGCAGGCCAACCCGCCGCAACAGCTTCGGCAATCACTTCACCACTCCAGTCGGGGTAAAAGCGATAAACTGCTACTCGGTCAGATCGGTAAAATTTCCGCAGCTCTTGACAAAGGTTACCTAATGCAGTGTTTGTATCTGAAGAAGGTGTAGTGTTTTCCAGAATTTGAGCTAAAACTTTTTCCTGTTTTGCCTTCTCTTGCCGTAGATTGCGGAATTCTAGGGGCTGTAAATTCAACCTCAGTTCAGTGACTACTTGGTTGAGCAGATTGACTTCAGCTTCAGGCCATCGCCGGGAAACACCAGAGCATTGCTGTACAACCAGCAAGCCCCATATTTGTCCTTCTAAGAAAATGGGTATACTCAGACTGGCTTTGACCTGATACTTTTGCATCAGTTGGAGTTGGTAAGCACTCCAAGACTTTTGGTAGATATGCTCTAAGGCAACAATTTGCTGTTGTTGATATTCCAACCGATCTTGAGCACCAAAAGCGATCGCACTTAAAGATTCTCCAAGACTGGGAGTATACCCAGCTACCATCGATTCAGCTACCACTACGCCTTGACTCTCCGTCTGAAAGCGGAAAATCAACGCTCGATCAACCTGCAAATGCTGACGAACCTCAAGCACTGTAGTTCTGAACAGGGAATCCGGATTAGAGGATTGACGTAACTGATGGGCAAGAGTTAACAACCACTGTCGATTACGCTTTAATTGTTCCTCAATCGCCATGGGCAGATGCCGCCCAGAGCCGTTTTGCAAGCTTTGTGCCCACTTTTCCAGGTGAAAAAGTTTCTCATGGGTTTCAGGTTTAGCCAGATCTCCCGCCTGTTCTAGATCTACTTTGATGGCGCTAACTAATGCCAAAGCTTGGTGTGAATCAAAAGTGCCGTTTAATGGGGCAAGTACCTCATTGTTCTGATTGTGGCTGATTGTGCGATCGCTAGGCGAGTGTGAGCTATGTATTAGCTCCGATGGATCGGGTGTCTGCAAAACAGGAACTATATCCTCTGGGTTCATATCACTATGGCTATTAACTAGGTTTCTTTGACTAAAGTTGGTCATAGTTGTTTGTTGTTTGTTGTTTGTTGTTTGGCTAGCCCTGAGCTTGGTCGTTGGGTTGTTTGTTGGAGAGTGGAATGGTACGAATATCCCGAAGGTGAGGAAGGTAGAGAAAGAAGGTAAAGAAGAAATTACTCCTCCATCTCCCGAAACTCGCGTGCCATTCGCTGGAAAGTGCTCATAACTAACAACCAACAACCAACAACCAACAACCAACTAAAAAGACTTCAAGAGGCTCCTCCTCGGTGAATCTGCCATAGGGGAGATAAAGCGATCGCTGTAACATCCAAAACAGTACCGCTGCCTCCAGGCAGAGTTCCTAAGACAAAAGGCAGGAGTTTGGGAGGAAACAAACCAGCAGCAGCAGGCTGGAGTTTCTCCAATTGATGTAACTCAATGTCATTGACTTGCTGTACTACTAAACCGATAGGCTGATCATTAACCTGAACCACCATGGCTATGGGAGATGATGCCGCCAAAGATAGGGGCACAAAACCAACCAGATGGTTTAAATCAACCAGCCAGAGCATTTCTCCCCGCCAATTACAAATGCCCAAAACGCAATCAGGCATTTCAGGAACTGGGAGAATTTCTGTCAGGTTCACTCTGAGAATTTCTGCAATCTGCTCTAATGACAGCAGCGCACTATCTTGAAAACCAAGAGGAAAGCGGAGTAACCGCTGACCTGTTTCTGTAGGCAGTGAATCGTCTAATGTCAGTAGGTCAAGACTAGTTGCTGTTAGCAATGAGTCAAGCGAGGTCAACATTTTATGATTTATTGAACTTTCAATCTTTCAACGTTCTAACTTTCAACATCCTAAACAGCTGTCAATTTCTGGATAGTTTGCATCAGTTTTTGCTGGTCTATCGGCTTGGGTATATAGGCATCAGCCCCCAACATCGAACCCCAGAGTTTATCTGCATCGGTTCCTTTAGTTGAGCAAATTACTATTGGGATGGATTGAGTATTGCTATTGGACTTAAGTTCACGACACAGTTCAAACCCACTCTGACCCGGTAAGATCACATCTAAAATCACCAAATCCGGTTTCTGTGACTGAAGTTTGATTTGAGCTTCCTCACCACTTTTGACACTGACTACCGTTAGACCTGCCTGATTGAGGTAACGGGTTATCACTTGAGTTTCCGTCAAACTATCTTCAACCAAAAGGACTGTAGTCATAAGTACCTGTTTTTGTACATGTAAACTCTTAAAAATCATTGTGTTTCGCTTCAAACCTGCTGCAAAACTAGTCTATTCCTGAATAGTTTGTAATCTTTGAGATTGGATAGGTGTTGGAGATGCCAGATACCTATGTAAAACTTTTAACACCTTATCCGAATCAATTGGCTTTGCTAAAAAGCCAGAAGAACCGACCATTTTTGCTCGCACCCGATCGACAATTCCATCATTGCTAGTGAGGATAATTATAGGGGTGTCTTTAAAAGCTGAAATCCGGCGAATTTGAGCACAGATTTCATATCCGTTGGCAACAGGCATGACTAAATCCAAGAAGATGAGAGCTGGTTTGTGTTCTAGCAATATAGGCAGTGCTTTTACTGGGTCTTGAATATTGATGCACCGATAGCCAGCTTGCGAGAGGATTTGATTCATTGCTTGACTATCAATCCGGCTGTCATCAATACAAACCACCAAGGAACCAATTGATGGAGGTTGCACTAAACTTGTGGGAGTTGCAGGAGGCGATGTAACAGTGGTATTGGCTGTAATTGGCTTAACAGAGCAGTTAATATCTTCCACCTCACTTAGTCCGATCAATCCTTCACGGATGTAGGGCATGATTGATTGGGTCAGAGGCAACAAATTCTGTTTCAACTTAACTGCTAAATCTCTTAAAGTCTGATGACCATCTACTAGCTGAGTGAGGTTACTGTAGACAACAGCTGAGGTTTTTCGTCGCAATTCTTCAGCTTTCCAAATCGTCGGAGCTCGGTTTGGGCTATAGTCTCCTAAGCCTGCTTGCTGCCAAGCTTCCCAAGCCTGTATAGCTTGCTGCCAAGCTTGGTCAACTCGAATCAAAATCAACGTTGAATTAATTAAATCTATGATGTTTTTGGGAATTGGTTTGTAGGTCAGCTGCAACTCTGAACTGTAGCCAACTCTTTCCCACTGTTGATGAATATCAAACAGGATTTCTGTAATATTGCCTTCTATAACTGCTCCCATTTGCCCTCGTTGAATTTTCCCTTGTCTCATCAATTCTGATAAAGAGGCATAATCCAAACAAGGAAGCCAAACCGACTTGTGACTAACAACTGATGAGCGAGAACTCGTTAAGGCTACTCTCTCGACAACTAGTTGTGGACAGTGTAAAGACATCTGCCGATACCAGCGACGAATCGGATGCATTTCACTGGTACACCAAATCAAGCTACCTCGATAGAAATACAGAGTCCACTGCTGGTCTTTGGGAGCTTTAAAATTTAAATCTAGCCGACCTGTAAATTGTTCATTTGCACAATCCTGAATCTGCTTTGCTAGGTAGTTTGGAGTAAATACCTTGTGAGTTGAAATTGGAGGCTCTATCGAACTAACAAATGATGGAGTAAGCATTGTTGAAAAAAATCTCAAGGTTCATTGAAGGCGCTTATCACATTAGAGATAAGTTATTACCTTATAAATAAGATAGAGAACTCCAAAACATACAAATATTAGAAAGGCTACGGTCAGTTGGAGCCTCTCTCTTTCTTAGGGATATATTCCTACATACCAGCGAAATTGCAGGTATCCGGATTCGTTAAGATGCTTCCAGACCGTTAATGTCGGAGAAATCTGTGTTGCACTACGCTATCTAGATTTTCTATGAAAGTAGGGAGTAGGGAGTAGGGAGTCGGGAGTCGGGAGTCGGGGAAGAAATATTTTCCTTTCTTCCAAGTGAGAACTGCGATAGTTGCCCTAAGACTTTAGTCAATTTATGCTTTTGGTAAGCACCCAGTTGCCTTAAGCATATCCTCGCACAAAATATAACTTAATTCTTTCAAGTCTGGAGCGCGTCTGTCTAATTTAGTGCAAAGACTTTTTAGTGCAAAGACTTGTGAAAGAAAAAGGGCGTAGAAAAGGTGCACACTGTAATTTTCAGACTGTAATTGTCAGACTGTAATTTTCTATTACTGTTTTTTCTACTACTGCACGGCTTGAGAACACCCTTAAATCAGCTCAAGCAAATACACGCTAGTAGTTAATCGCTAATGACCCTGATTATACCGACTTTCTGAACTTGATGCTATTTTCCTGCATCATATCGTAATTGAGTTGATGGGCTTACGTAAATAGAATTTACAAGGTTTATTAAATCTTTAAAATCTATTACTAATTTTTGTTAATTAATGCTGGTTTGTTGTTAACAAATTGCACAATTTTTGCTAACAGGTCAGAACGTTGGGTTGCGCTACGCTTAACCCAACCTACAAAAGAGTTTAAAAACACTTGCATACTTTTGAGATAAGAGTACAAGCATCATTATTTATCAAGCTCTTCATCCCTCATCCCTCATCCCTCATCCCCCATCCCCCATCCCCCATCCTTCCCAATGACTTCTGCTGCCAGGTTGGTCTCAATGGTATAGTCGAATGGCACTCAACCAGTCAGTAACACCCAATCCAGTCAGCTTGTCGTTTTATGACTTACTTTCGCCCAAACATTAACGCGATGTCTGGTTATGTACCCGGCGAACAGCCGCCACCAGACGCCAAAGTGATTAAGTTGAACACGAATGAGAATCCTTATCCTCCTTCTCCTGCGGCGTTGAAGGTGCTACAGGAACTGGGGGGAGATTTTCTGCGACGCTATCCAGATCCGATGGTTAGCGCTTTCCGTCGAGAAGCTAGTCAAGTTTTGGGGGTGCCTACTGATTGGATTCTTGCTGGCAATGGTAGTGATGATCTCTTGACGATGATTATCCGTGCTTGTTCTGAACCAGGGCGAACAGTGGTGTATCCGATGCCAACCTATGTCTTGTATCGTACCTTGACGCAGATTCAAGGGTCAGAATTTATAGAAGTTCCTTATCATGAAGACTACAGCCTGCCGATTGAGCAACTGATTGAAGCTCAAGGAGCTGTTACTTTTATTGCCTCTCCCAATAGTCCCTCTGGAACTGCTGTGTCAGTGGAATTGCTGGATAAACTGGCAGCACAGTTATCGGGTGTACTTGTGGTTGATGAGGCATATGTGGATTTTGCCGAGTCAGATGCCCTGGAATTAGTGAAGAAGTACGATAACGTTATCATTTTGAGAACGCTCTCGAAGGGGTACTCACTGGCAGGATTGAGGCTGGGTTTTGGCGTAGCTAACCCTACTTTGTTGGAAGGATTGATTAAGGTCAAAGATAGCTATAACGTTGATGCGGTTGCCTGTGCGGTTGGGGCTGCTGCGATCGCCGATCAAACTCACAAAACCACCAACGCACAGAAGATTAAGACTTCGCGAACCCAGATGGCTAGTGAACTCAAGCAATTAGGCTTTGATGTTTTCCCCTCACAAGCTAACTTCTTGTTAGCTCGCTCACCTTCAGGCAATGGAGAGTACCTTTATGAAATGCTCAAGCAGCAAGGAATATTAGTTCGATACTTCAAGCAGCCACGCTTAGAAGATAAATTACGTATAACAGTTGGGACTCCTGAGCAGAATGCAACCCTGATCGAGGTGCTTAGTGAAGTAATGGGTCAAAGTTCCTCTTAAAGGCTGCAACACAAGCGTGGTGACTTTCTCAATTAAGGTTCTTCAAGTGGAAGTTTCTCGATCAAGAACTTACCAAAAACGCTGGAAGCATGAAGCTTCTGTTTCAAAACTAACCAGCAAAAGAGAGGCCCACCAATCAAGTATCTTCTCCACAATCGTTTGGGTTCAGATAACAGCCTGTGCAGCCATTCCAAACCTAGCTCACTAACCCATTTGGGTGCTCTTTCTTTGTGACCTGCCTCAAAGTCAATAGTGGCACCAATAGCTAGGAAAATTTGGATATTGGGCATTTGAGCTTTATACTTGTATATCCATTTTTCTTGTTTCGGTGCACCTACGCCTACGGCTAATACTGTTGCCCCTGAATTTTTAATTTTTTCAATGATGTCCAAACATTCTTGTTCATTTTTTTCAAATCCAAAAGAGGGCGAGTGCGCTCCTACAACAATTTCTCGACCAATTTTGGCATTTATATTTTCTTGAGCTTTGAGTGCTACTCCCTCTTTTGCTCCTAAGAGGAAAATTTTGATGTCTTCATTATCTTTGTGATAGTTACAAAAAGATGGGAAAAAATCTGAGCCAGAGATTTTTTCTTTTATAGGTGTACCCAAAAACCGAGAGACAAAGAAAAGAATTTTGCTGTCGCACAGTCTATAGTCAGCGCAGTCGTAAACTTCCAGAAATTCTGGGTCATTCTGTAGCAAGATTAGGTGATCGACGTTTGGGGTGAAGACAACGCCAGATTTGAGCTGCTCCAAAACTTCTGACTCTAGCAGATTATCGATGTCTGCATCTAAAATTTTGACGGTTTCCATTAGGTAATTTCCCTATTTATAAGCCATAGAAACACTATGATAACAAGTGTTAATCGGGGGTGTCACGCTAGTAATGGGTAATGGGTGAGACTTTTAACACTTCCCCATTACCCGATAGAATAGCGGTTTATACGACTGTTTGGTAAGAGTAGACTACCTCAAGTTGAATGGTGTGTACTCATTGGTTTAGTTATAGCTAGCTATAGACAAACTAGTTAGCGAACATTTTTCAGGCTTTCAGTTTTTCGAGAGAATAAGTCAGTAAAAATGCTCATCACTGTGCGATCGCGTACCTTAATATTGGCGCTAATTGACATCCCTGATTGCAAAGGCAGTTTTTTGTCATTAACCACCAGTATCTGTCGATTCAGACTAATTTTGGCGGGAAATGTATAGTAAGGTCGAATTTGCTCAGGGGGAAGCGCATCAGAGCCAATCCAGGTTAAGGTTCCTTTAATATCCCCAAACTCACTAAACGGGAATGAATCAATCCTGACATCAACTGGCATTCCCTTTTCTACAAAACCAATATCTTTATTGGTTATATATACCTTTGCCACCAAGCTATCACCCGGAACAATTTTCAGAACTGGTTCAGTTGTATTAGTAACAAAGCCCGCAGATGAGGGTTTCAAGTCAAAGACAGTTCCTCCAACAGGTGCCCTTACCTCTTGATAAGCTAAATTGACTTTGGTCTGACTCAACTGGCTATCCGTTTCGGCAAGCTTTTTCTCGTTTTCGACAATGGCTTTGTTCAACTGACTATCAATTTCAGCCAGTTTTTTGTCATTGTCGGCAATTTTATCGATTAACTCTTTATTAGAAAGGTCTTTGGTGTTGGCAAGCTGTTGTTTAGCCTGCCCAATCTTTAATTTCAGGCGTCCTTCTTCTTGAATCAGTTGATCAACTTCAGCTTGACGTGTTTTTACCTCCTGTTGCTGCTTAAGGTACTGAATTTTCCCAATTCCCCCCTCTTTGGACAGAGTTTCAATTCTATTGAGAATTCCCAGTTCAACTTTGAACTTACTTTGAGCATTGGCAAGTTGAACCGTGTTTTGTGTGAGTTGCTTTTCTAGTTGTTCAACTTCCAACTGATTGGCAGCAACACGAGAGTTGAGTTCTGTTGTAGCGATTCGTAAACGAACTCGTTGTTCGAGGCTGAGATTAGTGCCTTGATTATCACCCACGAGTTGAGTTCGATAAAGCCTATTTTCAGCTATCAAAGCTTTGCGACTTTCAGTGAGCGAGGCAATTTCTTTGGGAATTGACAGTTGAGGAACGTTTGAGTTTGTGCCTGCTGAGAAATTAGAGTTGTTGATGACTGAGCGATAAAATTGGTTTTCCTTAATTAAGGTGGTGCGAATTGTATTGAGAGAAGCTAGTTGAGCCTTCGCTGCGGTGGGATCAAGTCTAAGCAGCAAATCGCCTTGCTTAACAAGCTGTCCATCCTTGACAAAAATTTCCTTAACCACTCCGCTAATGGGGGCTTGGACTTCTTTAACTGCGCCTTGTGGTTCTAGTTTGCCTTGGGCGGGAATCGCTTCGTCAATTTTGGCGACGCAAGCCCAGATAATTCCGAAGGTGGTGACGCCCATAATTGTCCAAAGTACTGCCCTTGACCAATTCTCAGATTGCCGAAGAATGACTGGCTGGTCAAATTTGGTGTTATCGGTATTGCTTTTAGAGTAAACTTCTTGTTCGCCTGTGTTTGTATCAGTCAGCTGGGAAGGAACAGGAGCAGATGTAATGGGAAGTGGTTGGTTTTTTAACTTAGACCCATTTTTGTAGTTCATGGCTTAAGCCTCTGCGAGTAGTTAGGCACAGTCAATTGAAGAGTGAAGTATGAAAAATATCTGGTAGCCCTGTGTTAGGCGTAAGCTTGTGTGTAGCATAAGCGTAGCGCCTAGCTAACCGTAGCCATGCAGGACGTATTCCAGCAGGTATTTTTCCCCTGAAGAAAATTGTGCTGACTACGAGAGCGAGGCATATCCCAGAGATTCATAGTTTATCCTTCGTACTTCTTTCGTCAAAGCTATAGTTGAGATTCTTGTTGTAAATATAGGCAATAGTAACGACCTTTTTGAGCCATCAAGTCTTCATGTTTGCCCTGTTCTACTATGACTCCTTTATCCATCATCAAGATGATATGAGAGTTGCGAATGGTGCTGAGGCGATGGGTAATGAAGAAAACTGTGCGTCCTTCATAGGCTTGGGCTAGGTTTAAACAGACTTGTCGTTCAGTATCATAATCCAAGGCACTGGTGGCTTCATCTAAAATCAGCAGCCGGGGTGATTGTAAAACTGTGCGGGCGATCGCAATTCGTTGCCGTTGTCCCCCAGACAAGGATGAACCTCTCTCCCCTACACGAGTGTTGTAGCCCATGGGCAAGCCCATAATAAATTCATGTGCTACCGCAATTTTTGCCGCCTCGATAATTTCTTCAGAACTGGCATCTGGATTAGTTAGAGCAATATTCTCTTGCACCGTACCATCAAATAGAAGTGTTTCCTGGGGAACTATGCCAATCTGACGCCGCAGGGAATACAGTTCTACTTTACCGATATCGTAACCATCCACCAGGATTCGACCCGCTTCTGGATCGTAAAGTCGGGGCAATAACTTTGTCAGGGTACTTTTACCTGATCCACTTTGACCGACAATGCCGACAAAAGAACCAGCTGGGATATCTACACTGACATTGCTTAACTGTAGAGGGCCGCTAGCGGCAAAGCGAAATGAGACATTTTCATACTTCACCGCGCCCTGAACTAGAGGTAGGGGAATATTATAGCGGTCTGTCTCATCGGCTTCTTGAGGTGAATCCACGATATCAGCGAGGCGTTCGAGGGATAGCCCTGTAGACTGGAAGTTCTGCCAAATTTGAGCTAACCGCAGTAACGGTCCTGTGACGTAGCCAGCAATAATCCGGAAGGCAATCAATTGCCCTAGAGTTAATTGCTGATCTAGTACTAAATAGGCTCCCACCCAAAGCACCAGTAAGGCGGAGATTTTGTTTAAGAAATTGCTGGCTGAACTTGCTGCTGTGGAGGTCAAAACTGTCTTGAATCCTTCACTGACGTAGCGAGCATAACGCTCTTGCCACTTCCAGCGCGATCGCAATTCTATATTCTGAGCTTTAACGGTAGAAATCCCCGATAAAACCTCTACCAGATAGGATTGGGTTTCTGCCTGACGTTCCGCCTTCGTGCGTAGTTCTCGTCGAACAATGGGAGAAACAACAACGGTAAGCAACACAAACAAAGGAATAACCGCCAAAGTTACTAGCGTTAGCAGCCAGCTATAGACGAACATCACCACGATGTAGACGACGGAAAAGACTGCATCTAACACAACAGTCAAAGCGGTTCCCGTAAGAAACTGGCGGATATTTTCTAGCTCATTAATCCGGGTGGCTAATTCCCCAACAGGGCGGCGTTCAAAATAGCGCAACGGCAAGCGCAACAAGTGGTCAATAATTTCCGAACCCAGAGCCATATCAATACGGTTCGTCGTATCTACAAATAAGTAGGTACGCAGGCTAGTTAAGAGGGCTTCAAAGATAGCGACCCCAACCAGTAAAATTCCTAGTATGTGCAGTGTGTCGATACTGTTTTGCACAATCACCTTGTCGATGATCACCTGGATCATCAAGGGATTCACCAAACCAAATAGCTGTACAAATAAAGAAGCAATTAAAACTTCTATTAAGACCTTGCGGTAGCGAATTATAGAGGGAATAAACCACGAGAGTCCAAACCGTTCTTGAGGGGTGGTTTTGGTGGCTTTTATCAGTAGCACCTGTCCGCTTTCACCCCAATTCTCGATGAATTGTGCGGGTTTTAGGCGCTTGATTCCTCGTTCTGGCAACGCTAACACTATTTCTCGTTCAGTGCCCTCGTAGAGGATGGCTAACTTGTCTTGCCAGTAGAGCATTGCTGGAGTGGGCAGACGGTTCACAGCAACAGCAGGCACATTGACGAGTTGGGCGCTCAATCCGAGCATTTCAGAGACAGCACCACAATGCATCAGGGAGATATTGCCGTTTTTGGACTGCTGATTAACAATGACACGGCGTACTATATCTTTGCGGAAGGGGATACCTAAATGCTGACTGAGCATCTGGAAGCACGCTACGGTTACATCAACTGGGCCTCTGCCGCGAACTAAGGGATAGTTGCGCTTGGTTGAGCGTCCGGTGTAACCGTAGTTTTCTGCCGCTTCTACGGGTTGCTCTGGAGCATAAGGTATCTCTGCTACATCGGGAGCGATCGCCGGTGAT
>DALYIW010000076.1:15745-29257 GCA_031970155.1 Coleofasciculaceae cyanobacterium CTOTU46601
AGGCGAGTTTTGCCAGAACCGATTACCTGAAGGGTTAGCGCCGCTTCGGCATTGAGACAAGTGCCAACAGGTTGGTTAGCTGGTGCCCCTCCACTGATAAACCAAAGTCTATGCTCGTCGAGTTGGAGCGATCGCTGATTTTCTGGAGGTAAATCACAGATGATTGCGTCTTTGTGAGCCTGAAGGGTAAGTTCTTTAAGATTAGCTTCTCCCTCGGCTCGTCGCTCTAGTTCTGCACTGAGGAGTTCAAAAATTTCCACCAAGGCTGGAGTGCTGCGGAAGGCTTCGGAAAGTGCCGTTTCACGGGCTAGCAGGCTCAAGAAGTCCGACGCACTGAAGATCAAACAAATTGATTCAGTGGAAGCGATCGCTGTTTCACAGGGCACTCCTCTGAGTAAACCCACCCAGCCGATAATTTCTCCCGGTTGCAGCAACTTCAGCGTTACTGGTGCTTGTCTACGGGGTTCATAGCCGAGGAGACGGGCTTGCCCTTCATAGATAATGGCGACTTGGGCAGGCATTTTCTCCTTGACGATAATTGCCTGGCCCATTCGATAGCGCAGCAACTGGCACTGTGTTGACAGTTTTTCGAGAGTTGTCAGTGACAACTGATCGAAAGGAGAGATACCAGCCAGAAATTCTTGAATCGTCGTCGTATGGGTCATTTAATCTCTTGCAATTGCAACCGTCAATATTGTTCTAACTAGGCTTACCCGCTGTAGTACTTATCGCCCTAAAACAAACCTTTTATGCAAGAGGTCTATTGACCTAGAGAGCGATTAGCCCTTGGCTTTTTTAATTTAGGATATACGTGATAAGTATTTTTTGCATTTTTATTAAGTTTAAATACACCTTGTTTGACTCAGAATGTCATCTTGCCGTTGGTGACAGCGTAGAGGGAGAGGAGCCATTTATTAAGTTTGAAGGTAAGCGATCGCACTATACTAATCACCAACCGCTAATTGCTGATTCAGTTGCTCAGAAAGCCAGGTACTAAAACACTCATTGAGCAGTCGCTGACGCATAGAGGCATCCAACTGGGCTGGGATAAACTTTTCTAGGCGTACAACCAAAAACCATTCTCCCAAGCGTGTTGGCGGACAAAGTTGTCCCGGTTGAGATAAACGAAGCATTTGCGCCAGTGTTGGGTGAGGTACACTCAGCTCAACCGGGCCGATTAACCCACCTGTCTGAGCTTCTTGCCCTTGGGAATACTGACGTGCTAAATCGGCAAACGATTGCTCTTCTCCCTGAATCCGGAAGTAAAGTTCTTGAGCAATCCCCAAATCTTGAGTCCGAATTAGAGAGTAAATTACTCGGTCTAATTTTTCCTTACGACCTAGGAAATAAGATTCTATTTTGTGACCCCAGGTTGCTTGTTTGAATTTTTCGACCAACAGTCCCCTAGTTGCTAGGGCTTCTAGTTGGGCTAAAGTCATTTTGTGATACTTGAGCCAAGCGAGTTTCGTCTCCTCGTTGGCGATCTGATTTTGCTCTAAGAATAGCTCTATGGCTTTGGTTTTCTCTTCCGGCGTGCAGCTGATGGGAGCGATCGCCCGATCAATAATCATTTCACGCAGCAACGGCTGCAACAGCTGGTAGCCCGCCAACAAAGGAATAATTTCTTCAGCGCTAATTGTGCGATCGCCAACCCGTAAAACTGCATCCATACTATAAAAATCTCATTATGTCAAACTCTCCTAGGGCGTGTTGGCAACTCCCTGGAAGGGTGTTAGCTTCAGCGATAGCCACGTTAGGAGCGTCAGCATTTGTACACAAAACCCAGTTTTGCATCCTATAGGACAAGTACAAACACTTCGAGCCTAGGTAACATTTTTGACTTTGCATACACGTCCTAGAGTGGAGGTTACCCTACCAAAATCTAGCATTGCTTGAGCAGAGCATGAAGATTTTAATCCGGTCAAGGAGAAGTACGCAGCAATTAGTTAGTTTATTGGCTTTTGTCAAAACGATACAGTAACAAACGATGTTTTTGATAAAGCTTTGATGAATAATAAACGCTTTTATTGGTAAATGATAAATCCTACTTTTCTGGTTTTTCCTGCTTTTTATACTTTTCCTACTTTTCTGTCTAGATGTTAGACATATAGTAAATTAGGATTAGAAAATCCCATTAGATTGACCTAAATTTAGGGTAAGTTCTTGCTAGCGTCGGCGCGATCGCCGCCAACCTGCAGCAACCGCACCAAATGTCAGTACACCCAGTACAGAAGCGGGTTCAGGAACTCCTTTAGTCTCAAGAGGACTTGAGATCGAAACATTGTCCACCAGTAAGCCTGAGTCACTGCTGCCATCACCCACATCTACAACCCCAACTCCTAAGGTGTATGTTCCAGCCGTCATAAAGCTGTAAGAAAATGTTTGAAACCCAGTTTGATTCTCAAAGCTTGTACTTGTGAGAGTTTGCACAAAGGGTGAATAGGTGTCAGCTAGTTCGTAAACCGTGCCAAAAAGAGTTACAAAAGCTAAGTCGTTGTAGAGTCCTCGCTCATCTCCATTTATACTATCTGTAAGAAAATTCCAGTCAAAAGTCAAAACGTCCCCAGCGTTGACAGTAAAGGTAGTGGTGAGCGCAGAACCCTCAAACACATCCCCCAGGGTTATTAAATCAAGAGTGTTTACATTTAGAAATTTCGTTAGCTCCAAAAAATTTCCATCTTGCTGACAGCGGTTATTCACTCTTGCTGGACAGAAGGTACTCAGCAGAGCCTGAGATGTTCCTGCTGTGGGACCACTGCCGTAGGTAGATGTTTTAATAGAAGGCTGACCAAGCGTTTGCCAGCCCGTGAAATTCCCAGTTTCAAAACTACCATTGAGAATGGCAGCCCTGGCAGGTTCAGCTCCGAAAAGACTTGCCAGACCCAATAAACTAACAATACCAGCTTTTAAAAAGAAACGCATAGAGGAGGTGAGGAAAACATACTAACTCCACTACTTTAATAAAAGAGAAATATGTTTTGGCTAAAATTTATTTTTGTTCGTGTAACTCTAGTCTTTAGCATCCTTTTGTTTACTGTTTACGCAAGAACTCTCATAAAAGTTTTATGAATGTCGAGCTAATCAACAGCACTATCAGCCCATGCATTAGTCTTTTCTCTCGCTCAATAATATTAATGACTAATGAAGAGGCTTTTTATGAACTTATCATAAATTGTTTATGAGGTTTTCATAAAGTCATTAAGCTCATCCCACGCTTTCTCATACGTGGGATTTCGGGGTAATGGGTAATGGGTAATGGGTAATGGCTTACTAGTAGGTAGTTTCAGAGATTCAAATGTGTCAAGTTTAAACCGAATTGGTATTACTTAGAGCGGCGGTCCCAGACGCGCAGCAGCGAGAGTAATTGCTGAATCTCCACGGGCTTGGTGATGTAGTCGGATGCACCAGCTTCGATGCACTTTTCGCGATCGCCACTCATGGCTTTAGCCGTCAGCGCGATGATCGGTAGAGTGCGGAATTTTTCTAGCTGGCGGATAGTACGCATCGTCTCATACCCATCCATCTCTGGCATCATCACATCCATGAGGACTATATCGATGTCAGGTGTGTTCTGCAACAGGGCAATCCCCTCTCTACCGTTTTCGGCGTAAATGACCTGGAGGTTATAGAATTCCAACATGCTGGCGAGGGCGAAGACGTTACGTACATCGTCATCGACGATTAGAATTTTCTTGCCAGCAAGTTCAGGGCTTTTCTGCTGAAACGTTTGGAGCATCTGCCGCTTGGGCGCAGGTATATTTTCCTCGTTTCGATGCAAAAATAAGGTGGTGGCATCGAGGAGATGAGCGATCGCATTTTCATCTTTGATAATAATCGTTGCGACTGTTTGCTTGAGTTGAGTCTCCTCTTGCTCCGTTAAATCCTTTTCGGTGTAGACAATGATCGGTAGAAAGGGTAAACCTTGCCGTTGATTGGCACTCAGAAGCTGCTCAATTTGCTTAATCAGTTCAAACCCGTTGATGTCCGGTAGGTTTAATCCGAGGATGATGCACTCAAATCTTCTTTGGCGTATAGCTTCCAGTGCTGCTGTCCCTGTACCGACAGCCGTTATACCAACATCATTATTGCTAATTAGCTCAACAATGCTGTTGCGTTGTGCCTCGTCTGCTTGCACTACTAAGAGGTTTTTCACGTCTCGCTCAACAAATGCCTTGAGGGCGATTAAGGTTTCTGATATCACCTCGGTAGTGACAGGCTTTTGCAAACAGGAAAACGCCCCTTGTTTTAAGCCACGTTGGTAGTCTGTCTCAATGGCTGTGAGGATTTGGACGGGAATGTGCCGTGTCTTTGGGTTATGCTTTAAGCGGTCTAGAACTGTCCAGCCATCCATCGTTGGTAAGTGGATGTCTAGGATAATGGCATCTGGGGTAAAGTCCTGGGCTGTTGCTAAGGCGGTTTCACCCTGCAAGGCTACGATGCCTTTAAAGCCTCGATTTCGTGCTATCTCCAATAAAGCATGAGCAAAGTTAATGTCGTCGTCTACGATTAGAAGGACGCGATCGCTACTCAGAATATTGTCCCGGTCATCAATCAAAATTGAAGGTTGAAGGTTGGGAGGTTGGGTTAAGCCTTTCTCTTGGAACCCTTGTTGAGGTAGATAGCAAAACTCTCCAGAAGTTAAGGGAGGTGTTTGTGGTGGTTGCTTCGCCCGTTGAGGAGAATTTTTAATCTTCAACCGTTTGACTCTGGATGAGGGTACAGGTGTTTGGGGAACTGCCTCAACTGGGGGCTTCTCTACAGAGGGGGTTAAACTTGAAGCCACGGGTGTAGAGAAAGACAAAAAATTTGTGACGTAGTGGCTATTTCTGAGATAAGTTTGCGGTAGATAAAGGGTGAAGATACTACCCTCTCCAGGCTTACTTACTAGGCTAATTTCTCCTCCGAGAAGTCCGGCAATTTCTCGACTAATGGACAACCCTAAACCTGTTCCACCGTATTTACGACTGGTGGTGCCATCTGCCTGCTGAAATGCCTCAAAAATTACCTTCTGTTTGTCTGGGGCAATGCCGATACCTGTATCCATCACGGCAAACGCTAAGACTATATCGGCATGATTTAAAGTATCTTGGTCAGGACTCCATCCAGCGACAACAGGTTCAACCCGCAAGCGTACTTCCCCTTTTTCTGTAAACTTAAATGCATTGGAAAGCAGATTTTTCAATACTTGTTGCAAGCGTTTGGGGTCGGTATAAAGGGCTTGGGGTAGAGAGGCGGAGAATTCGATAATAAAAGACAGCCCTTTGTTTTGTGCGACTTGATGAAAGGTACGCTCGATATAGTTGCGTAAGTCTGTAAATAGCACTTGGTCAATTTGAATCGCCATCGTGCCGGATTCAATTTTTGCCAAGTCTAGGATGTCATTAATCAATGCTAGAAGGTCGGTTCCGGCTGAAAAAATGGTTTCGGCGTACTCGACTTGCTTCTCTGTCAGATTACCCGTGCCATTTTGACCTAGCAGTTGAGCGAGAATTAATAGGCTATTGAGAGGTGTCCGCAATTCATGGGACATATTGGCGAGAAATTCGGACTTGTACTTAGAGGTTAGCGCTAGTTGCTCGGCTTTTTCCTCTACAGATTGTCTTGCCTGTTCAATCTCTGTATTCTTGCGTTCGACTTCGCTGTTTTGCGAGGCTAGTAATCGTGCTTTTTCTTCTAGTTCTTCGTTAGTTTGTTTTAATTGTTCCTGCTGCTTCTTCAAAAGTTCCTCAGAAGCTTGCAGAGATTTGGCTTGTTGTTCTAAGCGCTGGTTAGTTTCCCGAAGTTCGTTTTGCTGGCTTTGCAGTTCTTCGGTCAAGGATTGCGACTGTTTGAGCAATTCCTCGGTACGCATACTAGCGGCGATCGTGTTTAAAACGATCGCGATACTTTCAGTCAGTTGGTCAAAGAATGTCAGGTGAATTTCATTAAAGTGGCAGAAGGAGGCAAGTTCCACAATTGCTGTTACCTGTCCCTCGAACAATACAGGCAACACCACAACATTAAGAGGCGTGGCTTCCCCAAGACCAGAGCTGATTTTGACATAGTTCTCTGGCACTTTTGTCAAGAGAATTCGTTGTTTTTCTACAGCGCATTGTCCTACTAAGCCTTCACCCAAGCGAAACTGATTGGCTAGATGCTTGCGCTCGCGGTAAGCAAATGTACTAATTAACTTCAGGAGGGGCTTTTGATGCTCTGCTGTCTCCATCAGGTAAAATACGCCGTGTTGCGCTCCTACCAAAGGGGCGAGTTCTGAGAGGATTAGGGTGGAAACGGTCTCTAAGTCTCGCTGACCCTGAAGCATCCGGGTAAACTTAGCCAGGTTAGTTTTCAGCCAATCTTGCTCCGTGTTTTTCTGGGTGGTATCCCGGAGATTGGCGATCATTTGGTTGATGTTGTCTTTGAGGATGGCGACTTCGCCTTGTGCCTCGACTGAAATTGAACGAGTTAAATCCCCCTTGGTTACAGCAATGGCGACTTCTGCGATCGCTCTGACCTGAGTGGTCAAATTAGCCGCTAATTCGTTTACGTTATCTGTTAATGCTCTCCAAGTACCCGCTGCCCCTGGCACCTTTGCCTGTCCACCTAGCTTTCCTTCAATTCCCACTTCTCGCGCCACGGTAGTGACTTGATCGGCAAATGTTGCTAAGGTATCGATCATCTCGTTGATCGTATCGGCAAGCGTCTCAATCTCTCCCTTGGCATCTAGCATCAGTTTGCGCTTCAAGTCGCCATTAGCAACGGCTGTCACGATTTTGGCGATGCCTCGCACTTGGGCCGTTAAGTTACTCGCCATCGAGTTGACGTTATCGGTTAAATCTTTCCAAGTCCCTGCTACACCTTGGACTTGCGCTTGCCCGCCTAACTTGCCTTCAGTACCGACTTCACGCGCTACCCGCGTTACTTCCGAGGCGAAGGAACTCAGCTGATCCACCATGACATTGATGGTATCCTTGAGATCCAAAATCTCGCCTTTAACATCAACGGTAATTTTCTTCGAGAGGTCACCGTTGGCAACTGCCTTTGTCACTTCGGCAATATTCCGCACTTGGGCAGTTAGGTTGCTGGCCATCAAGTTGGTGTTGTCGGTTAAATCCTTCCAAGTACCAGCTACACCTCGGACATACGCTTGCACACCTAACTTCCCTTCGGTTCCCACTTCACGGGTTACTCGCGTCACTTCCGAGGCAAAGGAATTCAGCTGATCCACCATCGTATTGACGGTGTTCTTCAGTTCGAGAATTTCTCCTTTAACATCAACAGTAATTTTCTTGGATAAGTCACCATTTGCTACCGCCGTTGTCACTTCTGCAATGTTTCGCACTTGGGCAGTTAAACTTCCCGCCATCGAGTTAACTGAATCCGTTAAGTCTTTCCAAGTTCCTGCCACGCCTCGGACTTCTGCTTGCACGCCCAGTTTCCCTTCTGTACCGACTTCTCGCGCTACTCGTGTGACTTCACTAGCAAAGGAATTAAGCTGATCCACCATGACATTGACGGTGTTCTTCAGTTCGAGAATTTCTCCTTTGACATCAACACTAATTTTCTTCGAGAGGTCACCATTTGCTACTGCTGTGGTAACGGCGGCAATGTTCCGCACTTGGGATGTCAAGCTTCCTGCCATGAAGTTTACCGAATCGGTTAAATCCTTCCAGGTGCCTGCTACTCCTCGGACATCTGCTTGCACACCCAGCTTCCCTTCACTGCCAACCTCTCGCGCCACCCGTGTTACTTCACTAGCAAAGGAACTGAGTTGATCCACCATAATATTGATGGTATTTTTCAGTTCTAAGATTTCTCCTTTGACATCAACGGTGATTTTTTTGGAGAGGTCACCATTCGCTACTGCTGTTGTGACTTCAGCGATGTTGCGGACTTGGGCGGTAAGATTACCGGCCATTGAGTTAACGGAATCGGTTAAATCTTTCCAGGTGCCTGCTACGCCCTTAACTTCTGCTTGAACACCCAGTTTCCCTTCGTTACCTACTTCCCGCGCTACTCGCGTGACTTCACTAGCAAAGGAATTCAGCTGATCCACCATGACGTTGACGGTGTTCTTCAGTTCAAGGATTTCGCCTTTGACATCAACACTAATTTTCTTGGAAAGGTCACCGTTTGCTACTGCTGTGGTAACGGCGGCAATGTTCCGCACTTGGGCGGTTAAACTTCCCGCCATGAAATTTACTGAATCGGTTAGATCTTTCCAGGTGCCTGCTACTCCTCGGACATCTGCCTGACCTCCCAGTTTACCTTCACTGCCCACTTCACGAGCGACCCGTGTGACTTCACTAGCAAAGGAACTCAGCTGATCTACCATGATATTCATGGTGTTTTTCAGCTCTAAGATTTCGCCTTTGACTTGGACTGTGATTTTCTTGGAGAGGTCACCATTTGCGATCGCGGTTGCTACTTCTGCAATATTTCGCACCTGTCCTGTCAGATTCCCTGCCATCGAGTTGACGTTATCCGTCAAATCTTTCCAAGTCCCTGCCACTCCTGGTACATCAGCTTGGACGCCTAATTTCCCTTCACTCCCCACCTCTCGCGCTACCCGCGTTACTTCACTAGCAAAGGAACTGAGCTGGTCTACCATGATGTTCATGGTGTTTTTCAGCTCTAAGATTTCGCCTTTAACATCAACTGTAATTTTCTTGGATAAGTCGCCATTTGCGATCGCGGTTGCCACTTCAGCAATATTTCGCACCTGTCCCGTCAGGTTCCCTGCCATCGAGTTCACCGAATCGGTAAGATCTTTCCAAGTCCCCGCCACCCCACGCACTTCCGCTTGGACACCTAGCTTCCCTTCACTCCCCACCTCTCGCGCCACCCGCGTCACTTCACCCGCAAAGGAACTCAGCTGATCCACCATGATATTGATGGTATTCTTGAGCTCTAGAATTTCCCCTTTAACATCAACCGTAATCTTTTTAGATAAATCCCCATTCGCTACTGCCGTCGTCACATCAGCAATATTACGGACTTGTGCCGTCAGATTCCCTGCCATCGAGTTAACCGAATCGGTCAAATCTTTCCAGGTACCTGCCACTCCCCGCACTTCCGCTTGCACACCCAACTTCCCTTCACTCCCCACCTCTCGCGCCACCCGCGTCACTTCTGAGGCAAAAGAATTCAGCTGATCCACCATGACATTAACGGTGTTTTTCAGCTCTAAAATTTCTCCTTTAACATCAACTGTAATCTTTTTAGATAAATCCCCATTCGCCACTGCCTTGGTAACTTCAGCAATGTTACGCACTTGATCAGTAAGATTACCTGCCATCAAGTTAACGTTATCGGTCAAATCTTTCCAGGTACCAGCTACTCCCTTAACATCAGCTTGTCCGCCTAACTTACCTTCAGTTCCGACTTCTCGCGCCACCCGGATAACTTCACTGGCAAAGGAGTTCAGTTGAGCCACCATTGTATTGACAATTTGCCCTGTTTGTAGGAATTCTCCCTTCAGAGGACTGCCATCAATTTCTAGGGCTATAGTTTGGGATAAATCGCCATTAGCAACCGCCCGAATGACGCGAGACGTTTCTGCCATTGGTTGGACTAAATCCGTAATCAGCGTATTAACCGACTCAACGCCATCTTTCCAGGAACCGCCAGCATTTCCAATCGAGGCTCGCTGGGTGATTTTGCCTTCTTTGCCGACTACTGTGCTGATTCGATTGAACTCTTGAACCATCCTTTGATTCAGTTCAATAATATCGTTAAGCGTGTCAGCTACTTTTCCAGCTAAGCCTGTTTTGTCAATCGGCATCCGCACAGAAAAGTTACCTTTTTTGACAGCTGTGAGCGTTTTTAGGAGTTCTTTGATATCCAGTTCGTCTGTATCAACGGTCATCTGTGCAGTTGCCATAATCTTATTTAATAGGCGTTAGTTTACTGGTTGTTTGTTGTTTGTTGTTTGTTGTTTGTTGTTTAGCTTGCCCTGAACTTAGTCGTTGGGTTGTTGGTTGCCATTGTTCATTTTACCAATTTAGGTTAATTAATTCGATGTAAATCAAGTGAAATTAATCGCCTTTTTACATGAACAGGAGAGGCTGGTAGTTGATTCTAGTTGAGTTTCTATTGCCTTGATTAAATGATCGAACATAGAGATTTTATCAATGTAATCATTCGCTCCCAACTCCAGGGCAAAGTGGCGATCGCGTTCAGTCACTGCACCTGTGATAAAAATTAAAGGAATCTTCTTAGTCTTTGGATTTTGACGCAGTATCCTTAAGACATCATAGCCGTTAAGCCCAGGCATTTGGATATCGCAAATAATTAAATCTGGCTTGTGGGTTTCAACCAACTGCAAGCCCAACTGACCATTTTGAGCAGTAATTACCTGCCACTCTTTTACTTCCAGATAAACTACAATGGTTTCCAGGAATAAAATATTATCATCAATGGCAAGAATATTTAGCATTTTTTTCTCCTAAAACGAGAGTCAGCTACTTACCCAGAGGAATGGAGAAAGTAGCAAATTAAATAAGATTTTTTAGCTTTTTGCTGAATTTTAGATTTTGCGTAGTGTATTTATGTTATGCATTTTTTAAATTAGCATTAAAGCTATTTCTTTTAATTTAGCACTAGCAGAACACGAAGTACTAAAAACCTAATAATTTAAAAAGATTTTGCCATACTTCATAAATGATTATCCTCAATGTCTCTATAACTAGAAGGAAAATGCCAGGAATTTTTTCTGGCACTTAATTCATAAATCCTCAAATGAATTAAAGTAGTTATTCGTAAAGATTCCTGAATTGGAAAATCCCGTAATATTGAAGAAAGCAAGGAAAGCTTTTCTAAACTTATAGTTAAATAATGATTAGGAACTCGATTCAAAACATAAGCAATTATTTTTTGACGAAAATCTGATTCATTTAAAATCGTTTGCTTATGGGTGTGAGATTTTTCTAAAATACTTTCCAGTTCTTCACTGATTTTAAGTAAAGTTAAATTGACAATTGTGCTAGTCATTTTTACCTCCAAATAAGTTGTTGGTTGTTATTTGTTTTTAGTTTTTGGTTGTTTGTATTGTTGATAAACAACCAACAATCAATAATAAATCACCAAAAAATGACAAAAATTAACTGGGTTCGTTGAATTGAAGGGCAAGCGCTTCTAATATTTCACTGTTGCCTACTGGTTTGGTTAGAAAATCATTAGCCCCTAGTTGTAAAGCGCGACGGCAAGTAGGGGTACATGTCTCAGATGTGAGAAAAACGAAAGGAATCTTGTTTGTTGTCGAATCCTGGCGTATAGCTTGGAGAACGCCTTACCCATCAAGTTTGGGGAGATTAATGTCACAAAGGAGTAAATCAGGTAACTGTTCTTTGGCTAAATGTAACGCCATAAAACCATTTTCTGCTTCAATTACCTCAAAATTGTTTAATCTGAGAAAATTAGCCGTACTGAACCGAATAATGGCATTGTCTTCAACCAATAAGATCTTTTTCATATTTAATAACCTCCCGAAAATTTGGAGGACGCCATTCAAAACGTGGTTTTTCTAAATGCTGATAAACCCTACCCTCAAATTGAGTATTGAGTGGCAATTCAACCGTAAAACAAGTCTCTTTTGCGGCACTTTTAACCTGAATGGAACCACCCAAATGCTCTACCTGCTTCTTCACAACGGCTAGCCCCAAACCAGTGCCTCCCTGCTTCCAGGGGTCACCATCAGGAACTCGGTAGAACTTCTGAAAAATCCGAGGCAACTCTGAGGCGGGAATCTCAACGCCGGAGTTACAAATTCTCAATCGAAGTCTGCTGGATTTAGAGGATACTTTTAGAGTAATGGTTTCGCCTAGTGGTGTATACTTACAGGCGTTGTTGAGCAACTCATTTAGGATACGCCTGACAAGGATTGGGTCAGATACTAGGGAAGGAAGATAGGGTTCAATATCAATTTTTAGGATTTGCTGACGTGAGAGTGTTCGTCTTTGAAACGGTTCTACTACTTCTTCAATCCAGTCTTCTAATTGAATCGGAGTAAACTCCTGGGACTGATACCCAGATTCAAGTCGCTGTAAATCCAGTAAGTTATTAAGCAGGTTGATTTCTCGCTCAGATTCGTTGTCTAAAATCTGGAGGTAGTTAACACTTTGAGTGCAGCGTTGGTTGCAGTTTGCCGCTTCTCCACAAAAGGTTCTCGCCCGAAGCAGTATAGACTGGAGCGTCTGAACGCTCAATCGTATGCTAGTCATGGGAGAGCGTAATTCATGGGCGACTATGCTGATAAAGTCATCCTTGCTGCGGTTGAGTTGTTCGAGTTCGGTGATACGTGCTTGGGCAATCTGGTAAAGTCGAGCTTGACGAATTGCGATCGCACACTGCCATGCTACCTGCTGCACTAACCGCATTTCCCACTCACTCAACACCCTGTCTTCCAGGTTAATCAGCCACAAGTAACCGATAGGATACTCTTCATCCATGATCGGAAACGTAACCCTAGCAGCCCTACCAAATACAGAGTTAGGAATCATGGAACAAAACTGGAAAGACTGACTCTGCTTTAGTCCTTGATAAATCTCAGAGAAGTTGTTTCTATCAATGACTCGACTTTGATATCCACCAATCGCACAAGCGTAGGCATAACGGATGCTGGAAGGATTCTGCTGGAGATTATCCAAGGTAGCGTTGCAACAACTTGCTTCTAAAGCGCTATTTAATTCCAGTACGGTTGTTTGCAAAATCTGGTCTTCATCAAGGCTTTGGTGCAGCTTGTCAGTGATTCGATTCAGGGTCGTTTCAAACTTAAGTGCTTGTTGCAAATAGAGAATTTGCTGTTGCAGTTGATTTGTGTTTTCTTCCCGAATTAGTGCAGAATCTTCCTGGTTTTGGTAGGGGGAAGGACTGAATTCTGACCTTCTTTGTAGGTTATCTAACAGGAGATTTTGCATAATTATTGGTTATTGGTTATGAGTTATTGGTTAGCAGTCAAAAAAACACTGACTACTGACTCCTGACTACCGATTAGCGATCGCTGATCACTTAACTAGCTTTAAGATTTGTTGAAGAAAACAGATGATTCCGTTTTCTTCTTGTATAAGATTCTAAGTAAAGTTCGAGATTAGCTGACTCAAAAAGTGGCATTTCCTGCCTGCATTGAGAACAATACCAATAAATACTGTTGTGACGAATATGACGGAGCAACTGAGTTGAGCAACAAGGGCAAGCGTTCATAGTATTTTCCACACCCGACGATTCTGAGAATACAGCCCACAAGTAAAAGAATGGGGGACAAATCGGGGAGAAATCGGGGAGATTGAAAAAATAATTTTTAATAATTAATTTCAGGTTACCGCGTTAAAATCTCAGAAAGTTTACAACAACTCGCCAGGACTCGCGCCCCTATCCTTTGAGGACTGAGAAGAACGCCGGGAGCATGTCAGTGCAAGCGTGTAGCACTCATGTAGTCGCACTCATGTAGGTTGGGTAGAGCGTAAGCGAAACCCAACAGACAAACTTTAGTAGCACTCATGTAGGTTGGGTAGAGCGTAAGCGAAACCCAACAGT
>DALYIW010000077.1:0-6858 GCA_031970155.1 Coleofasciculaceae cyanobacterium CTOTU46601
CAACAAACAACCAACAACCAACAACCAACAACCAACAACAAACAACCAACAACAATTTCAATCAGGCATCACTCGCTGCGGCAAGGGTAAGGTGACAGTAAACGTCGTTCCTACCCCTACTTCACTATCTACAACAATGCTACCCCCGTGCAAGTCCACACATTCTTTAACAATCAATAATCCCAATCCAACTCCAGGAGTAATGCCGATATTACTACCTCGAAAGAAAGCATTGAATATATTAGCCTGGTCAGCCAGAGGAATCCCTATACCTTGGTCAGATATGCGAAAAATGACTTCACTAGGCTCTAGAAGTAACTCTAAGCGGACTTGGCTCTCTGGAGGAGAGTACTTAATAGCATTCGAGAGCAAGTTTCTCAGCATTGACTCGATAAGTTTCTCATCCAAAAGAGCCTGAGTAGAAGAGCCTTGACAGTCAAAAATAATTGGATGTTGACTAGCAGCTTCAAGACAAAAGTTTTCTACAAATTTACGAGTGACTGGCTCTACATCTAGTGATAATGGCTCAAATTTTAAACTTCCCGCTTCAGCTTGATTAACAAATAGTACATCGTTGACTAGCTTGGTCAAGTAATTGATAGCCGTATGAATACGTTGGAAATGGTTTTGCTTTTTCTCTTCTGCTAACCGAGCGCTATATCGTTCAAGTAGTTCAACAGAAGACAAAATTGTAGTCAGTGGAGTGCGGTACTCGTGTGAGATGGTAGCAATGATGCGAGATTTTAATTCATTTAGTTCTCGCTCTTTACCGAGAGCTAATATCAGTTCATTTTCTAAGTGTTGACGTTGAGAAATCTCTGCTCGTAGTTGCTCGTTCATCTGCCTCAGTTGAGCAGTACTTTCTTCAACTCTAGCTTTCAGTTCCTCATTGATTCTTTCCAGGAAGGCTTTGGCTTGCTGTTGTTCGGTGACATCGTGGAAAACCAAGACAGCTCCCAGGATTTGGCCTGCTTTATCTTTGAGCGGTGCTGCACTATCATCAATGGGAATTTCAGTGCCATGCTTGTTAATTAGTAGGGTGTGGTTCTCCATACCCACACTCACACCTTCTTGGAGTGCTATCTCTACTGGGTTTTGAACAACTTCTCGCGTTTTTTCGTTGATAGTTTGGAAAATCTCGGTCAAATTATTGCCTAGAACTTCTTCCTGTTGGAAACAAGTGAGCGCTTCGGCAACCGGATTCATAAACGTGACTAATCCTTGCGAGTCAGTCGTAATCACAGCATCACCCATGCTATTGAGCGTTGTTGCTAAGAATTGTGCTCTCTCCTGTCGCTGCTGCTCCATCTGATGGTTGTAAAGAGCTACTTCAATTGTTGTGCACAAATCTCTCGCTTCAAAGGGCTTGAGAACGTAACCATATGGCTGTGTGAGCTTAGCACGCTCTAAAGTTTCGTCATCAGTGTAAGCCGTTAGATACACTATCGGGAGCTGGAAACGGTTGCGGATTTGTGCTGCTGTTTCGATACCATTGATTTTTCCTTTTAGTTTGATATCCATCAGAATCAGTTCGGGAGGATTTTGAGCAACAGATTGAATTGCCGCTTCTCCGGAAGCGACAACTGCTGTTACAACATATCCCAGGGCTTCTAATCTCTGTTGGATATTAAATGCAACAATACTTTCATCTTCAACAATTAAAATTTTGGCTCTCCCCATTTGAGATTTTCCTTTTAAAACTTCTATCTTAAAACTTCATAACAATGCCTCCTCAAGGTGCGATCGCACACCAGCAGGAACCCGTTCTCGCCACCATCTGCGGTTCAGCTAAAAAAAGTACTGTATTTTGCATAAAACTTTGGTTTTGAGGTGAGTTAAAGATAGGAAAGCGTAAGCTTTCTCACAGACTTACGTAATCAAACACCACTGAAGGCAGCTGAACACTCAGCAAAAGGGGCATCTCCACTCTCAAAACTACCTGTTCAAAGAAAAATGTTAAACTCCCCTACTGCCGATTTAGAATCCACTCTCCAAGATTTTGTTAACTGGTCCCTTGAGCAAAGCTATTCAAGCCAACACCTTCAAACTAATCTTAAACTTCTCAACTGTGCCTGGAAAGCCCAAAAACTGCTTTGGAAATTGCGTCAATTTTCTACTAGGTAGCCCAGGCATTCAAATCGAGAAAGTAGCGAAGGCGGCTAGCCTACCAATTTTTTCCCAGAATTTCCTGATCGTTGTCGCTTTTTAAGGGATAGAGAAGTGGTAGATGCACCCTGTAGCCATCCCCCAAACGACTGCGTGTGGGGGCTTTTTTTGCAGTTAGAACCTGTACCCATGATGGCTGGTTCGATAAGCTATACGATCTACTTGGCTAGGGCTACTATTTTCAAACCTTAGTGCGATCAGTCAAAATCTCGTAACCATCTGCGGTGACCAATACAGTATGCTCAAACTGAGCTGACAGAGCATTATCTACTGTTATTGCCGTCCAGCGGTCAGATAAGATACGGGTGAACTTAGAACCAGCATTCAAAATCGGTTCGATCGCCAAAGTCATCCCCGCCTTGAGCTTAACATTGGGCATCTCGCGGGTACGGTAGTTGAAGACAGAGGGTTCTTCGTGTAAATTCCGCCCGACACCGTGACCGGTGAAGTTTTCCACTACGCTAAAGCCATTGGCGATTACATGATCTTCAATTGCACCTGCGATATCGAGCAAGTAGGCTCCCTCTTTGACTTGTTCAATTCCTTTGTAGAGCGTTTCTTGGGCTACACGAATTAACTTATCAGCTTCGGGCGTCACTTGACCGATCGCGATCGTAATGCAAGAATCACCGTGGAAACCCTCATATTTAGCACCCGTGTCTACTTTCAAAACATCTCCAGTACGAATTACCTTCTTTTTACTGGGAATACCATGTACAACTTCGTTATTAATGCAGGAGCAGATAGAACCAGGAAAGCCGTGATAACCTTTGAAGCTGGGTGTTGCTCCCATTTCACGGATGCGCTTCTCTGCGTAAGCGTCTAAGTCAGCTGTCGTCATCCCCGGCTCAACCTTCTCGGAAATTTCTTTGAGTACCGTTGCCACAATTTTTGCTGCCTGTCGCATGATTTCGATTTCACGCTCAGACTTAATTTCAACGCCTCGGTGTTTTTTCTTGGTACGAGTGGGTTCAGTGGGTTTGAACAATAGATTACTGAAAATGTTCATTTGACAGATGACAGGTAGCTAAGATTTTTACATTATTGCGGTTTTTAAACCAAGTTGTGTTGCTCCTACGGAGCCGCTTGCTCGCTACGCTGCTGCCCACCTGCGGCTAACGCTAACAGGGGTGAGGGGGTGAGGGGGTGACGTTTCTTTGCCCATTGCAGGGGAAACAACGGTAAGGCACGATATATCCAGTGTTATACTTTCTTTTTCCTAATTTTTGGGAAGAGCGATCGCTAAGTTTTTTTGTCTATAAACTGTTGTTTGTTGCTATTGACAAATGACGAAGTTACCTGTAATTCTTCCCAAGCGCTTTCGCCAATGGCTACTGCCCAGACGACGACTGGCGATCGCAGAAGCCTGTCTGATTGGTTTGGTCTCCGGACTCTCAGCTGTCTTTCTCAAGCACAGTGTTGGCTGGTTAGGGGCGTGGCGCGTGCAAGCGTCGAATATACTACCCGCTAGCTTAGTCTTACCCGCGATCGGACTTTCCTTAGGTCTACTTTGCGGATTTCTTATTGAGTTTCTGGAACCAGAGGCAACAGGTAGTGGTATTCCCCAAATTAAAGGTGCACTAGCTCAGTTTCCGATCGTCCTCAATTTACGAGTGGCGATCGTCAAGTTGGTGAGCAGTATTCTGTCTCTCTCGGCTGGGTTAACCTTGGGGCGGCAAGGTCCAACTGTACACATTGGCGCAGGTTTGGCAGCTCAATTGAGCCATTGGGTTCCCACTTCTCCCGAACACCGCCGTCAAATGATTGCCGCTGGTGCTGGTGCTGGCTTAGCGGCTGGTTTTAATGCTCCTCTTGCTGGTATTCTTTTTGTCGTCGAAGAACTGCTGCGCGATCTCTCAAACCTGACGCTAGGCACAGCCATTCTTGCCTCCTTCATTGGTGCTGTGGTTTCGCGGTTATTGGGTGGACGTAGCCTGGGACTCAACTTACAACTAACCGACATACACAGTAGCTTCGCGGCACCAGAGATTCCCTTCTATGTGTTATTGGGTGTTTTGTGTGGGTTATTGGGTGCTTTGTTTAATCAGGGACTTCTGACTAGTCTTACCTTCTATCAGCGCCTGAATCTAAGCTTGCCAGTGCGAATCGGTTTAGCCGGGATGGTTTGTGGGTGCGTTGTGGCTCTGCTACCACCTGATTTTCGAGACAATAATGGTTTACGGGAGCTTCTAATCACGGGTAAAGCCAGCTGGCAATTTACTAGTTTTGCCTTTGTTGCCTACTTCGCACTTACCCTGATTTCTTATGGTTCTGGGGCACCTGGCGGTTTGTTTCATCCCTCCCTCGTCTTGGGTGCTGCCCTTGGCTACTTGGTGGGAGTTGTGGAGTTTCAAGTGCTGGGATTAGGTTTACCCGCCAGTTATGCCTTAGCAGGCATGGGGTCATTTTTCAGTGCTGTCTCCAAGGTACCCGTGACGGCAATTGTCATCGTGTTTGAGATGACAACTAACTTTAATCTCGTACTGCCGTTGATGATCACTTGTGTGGTTTCCTATCTAATTTCCGATAAGCTCAGCAAAGGATCGCTCTATCAGCGTCTTTTGGAGTGGAAAGGCTACACCTTACCCACACAAACAGCTGAAAGAGGTTCGTTGGCTGGTTTGACGGCAGCAGATTTGATGCAGCGTCGAGTCGAAACGTTGGCAAGCCAGATGACTCTAGATGAAGCACTCCAGGCGTTCTCTCGCTCTCATCATCGGGGCTTTCCGGTAGTTGATGACGGTAAGTTAGTCGGTATCATCACTCAGACAGATCTAGCCAATGCAACTCAACGTCAGCTGCCTGGAGATACCCCCCTTGCCGAAATGATGACTCCCCAACCGATAACGGTTAACCTGGGTTACTCTTTGAGTGAAGTTCTGTTTCTGCTAAATCGTTATCAACTGAGTCGGTTGCCAGTTACTGAAGGGCGCAAGCTGGTGGGCATCATCACTCGTGCTGATATTATTCGCGCCGAAGCTGACAAACTGAGTGGTGAAATTGAGCAGGTAGGGCCTCACCCTGAACCGTCCTATGTGGTTTATCAAACTCGCGCCCCAGCAGTCGGGAAAGGGCGGCTTTTGGTGCCTCTGGCTAACCCTCAAACAGCACCTGTACTTTTGCAGTTAGCCGCAGCAATTGCACGCGATCGCAATTATGAAATCGAGTGCCTTCAAGTTATCTCCATCCCCCGCCATAACAATCCCGCTCAAACGGCGGTAAGTACTACAAAAAGTCGCCGATTACTCCGTCTAGCGGAAAAGTTAGGACGAGACTGGGAGATTCCTGTCCACACTCAGATTCGAGCCTCTCACGATACCGCTCAAGCCATTCTAGAGACGATTAAAGAGCGACATATTAATCTGATCTTTATGGGATGGAAAGCTGAGTCACCCACCACACCGGGTCGCATCTTTGGCAGTATTATTGATACTCTGATTCGACAAGCTCCCTGTGAACTTGTATTGGTAAAACTAGGGCAAAAAGATGAGGTGCAAAGCGATGGAACAACGATCGCCTCTTGTCCATTACCTGTAGCCTGGAAGCATTGGCTAGTACCGATTGCTGGTGGTCCCAATTCTAGCCATGCACTGCAATTATTACCAGCTTTGGCCACTCTCGCTACAGCACCAACGCTCAAAGTCGTTCAAGTTTTTCCTCCTTCTACACTCCTGCCCGACACAGCTGGACTAGAAAAAGCTGCCTACTTCCTCAGTCGTAAACTCTCTTGCCGGGTAGCAACGATTCCAGTTCGTTCTTACTCTGTCTCTGAGGCAATTACTCATCTAGCTAACTCCCAGTCGTGTGATGTTGTTGTTATAGGAGCTAGTCGCGAAGGATTATTACAGCAGGTAGTTCATGGGAATATTCCTGAAGCGATCGCCCGGGGTGTCAACAGCACCGTCATTCTAGTACGCACTGTCCCTGATTAGTTTTAACTCAGTTGTTGTTGGTTGTTGGTTGTTTGTATAGCAAGCCCAGCATAGCTTACGGACATAGATTTCTGTGCAGGAACACATCCAGCCGTTCGTCTAACGTCTTAACTGATACTAAGTTGCAGTCAAAGATCGTAGTTTCTCTTCCCCTGCTTCCCTTGCTATGGCTATCTACTACGTTTGAACGCAACTCAGTATGATACTTCGGCCGCTATATCCACAACAAACAACAAACAACAAACAACAAACAACAAACAACAAATCACTGATATATTTTAGATGTCATATCAGACTGATATAACAAGGGGAAATAGCGACTTTAGGTTTAAGACAACATGAAGCGATCGCCGACTGCATCACCTGCCGTTAATAAATGGTTGGTTACCATTACCATAATGATTGGCACTTTGATCGCAATTATCGACACCAGCATTGTCAACGTAGCAATTCCCAAAATTCAGGCCGGTTTTTCTGCTTCTATCGATCAAGTTAGTGCTGTAGCCACCTTTTACATCATCAGCAATATTATTGTCATGCCCCTAACGGGCTATCTCAGTGCCCTGTTGGGACGCAAGCAATTTTATGCAGGGGCGATCGTACTATTTACACTGGCATCCTTATTGTGTGGGCTAGCCTGGAACCTAGAATCTCTTGTATTGTTTCGGATTATTCAAGGATTAGCTGGAGGGGCTTTATTTCCTAGCGCTCAGGCTATTTTATTGGAGACTTTTCCTAAAGAAGAACACGGGCAAGCAAT
>DALYIW010000077.1:6953-29144 GCA_031970155.1 Coleofasciculaceae cyanobacterium CTOTU46601
ATTCTTGCTACTTTGATGGTACTCCGGTTTATTCAAAATCCTTCTTACTTGAAAAAACCTGAAGGAAAATTTGATTGGCCGGGTTTAGTTACGCTAGTCATTGGTTTAGCTACCTTGCAGTACGCTCTAGAAAATGGGCAGCGATTGGGCTGGTTGAATTCTGGATTAATTACTTTTCTGACTGTGGTTGGGGTCGTTAATTTGGCTTATCTGGTAAGGCGGGAGTTAGTAATTTCCAATCCAGTTGTTGATTTGTCTGTATTTAGTAACCGCACGTTTGTAGCAGGAAATCTTATCGGGGTTTTAGCAGGATTTAGCTTATTTGGTGTGCTATTTATATTGCCTGTTTTTATGAGCCAAATTTTGCAATTCAGCACAACTCAGATTGGTTTTGCACTGATGCCACAGGCAATATCTACGGCTTTAGTAATGCCAATTGCTGGTAGATTAGCTGATCGCATTGACCCCCGTATACCTATTGCTGTGGGAATTGCGTTGTTTGTAGTGGGTACGTGGCAGTTCAGTTATCTGAATATGCGATCGGGTTACTGGGATTTTTTCTGGCCTCAGGTTGGGCGAGGGATAGGTTTGGGGTTCATTTTTGTACCTCTGTCGTCGGCGACTTTAGGCAGCATCAGTAAAGCTAAAACGGCTTCGGCGTCTGGCTTGTACAATTTGATTCGGCAGTTAGGGGGTAGTATTGGGATTGCCCTGTTAACTCTAATGCTTCAGCGATTGGATGCCTTTTATTTACGTCAGTCAACGCAAGGGATGGCTTCTGTTTCAGATGCTGTGCAGCAACAAGCGACTGTCTTAGCTTACAACGACTTGTTCCGGTATAGTGCCCTGATTTTTGTTACTGCTTATTTGCCCTTGCTGTTTCTGAGAGTTAGACTAAATCGGCGAAAACCCTGCTAAACTTACTTATACCTGATTACCGATTATGTCGATTTGGCTTTGAGCTGGTTGAGCAAATTGTTCAGTGGGGCGGAGGGGAAGTTGTCATTGCCAATGCCGAAACACTGTCCCCTCAAGAAGAATTGGTTGCAGACTTGCTTTCAATTATTCAGTGCTTTTCCTCTCGAGTGTATGGGCTGCGAAAGTACAAAACAAAAGTCAAGAAAATTGTCAGTGGTCTAGATCCTTGCCAAGAGACTGATCTAATCAAGTAGGTAAGGGGAGCTTTAAGCATGTACGCAATAAAAAGAGAGTTGAAACTCAATAACAGAGAAACTTCTCAAATGCGCGGCAATGCTGGCTTTAAGCGTTGGGTGTATAACTATGCGCTCTTACTAATAGCTGCTTCTTGGGACTTCCAAAACATCAAGGCATCTGACTCTAAACGACTTGATGCCATCAAGAAAGTATTCACTCAAGTCACGATGCACAAGCCTGAGTATGCCTGGATGAAATCCTATCCATCCACGGTCTACCAGTCGGCATTTATTGACCTGAAGAAGGCTTTTTCCAGATGGCGCAAAGGGTTGGGAGATTTTCCTAGAAAGAAGTCAAAAAAGAAGGGAGACTCCTTTAGTGTTTACAAAACATCTGGAGTTTACCTAGAAAAAGGAAAACCTGCTGTACCGTTTACCAATCGAGCAGTGATTGAGTCGGGCAAACGAATAAAGCTCCCCGGTTTAAAGGCATTTAGACTCAAAGAGCCAATAGATTTTGTCTGTAGTTCTCAAACCTTTACGGTGTCCAGGGCGGCAGACAAGTGGTTTGTTTCTTTCACGATAGACGCCGACAAGATACCCCCAGTGATTCATCCTGTAGAGAAAGCAGGTGTTGACCTGGGTGTAAAAGTTTTGGCGACCGTTTCTGACGGCACCAACTATGACATGCCAATGACTACTAAAAGAGCGAAAAACAAGCTCAGTAAGCTTCAGTGGCATAACCGGAATAAAGTCCTAGGAAACAAAAGGCTTCAACTACAAGCCTCAAATAAAGCTAAGAAACACTACGTTAGATTGTCTCGTCAGCACCTGCGTTTAGCTAATATCCGACAGGACACAACCCAGAAGATGACGACTGATTTAAGTCGCAGAATCTACAACATAAGAATAGAAGATCTTAGTGTTTCTGGGATGATTGCTAATCATAAATTGGCAAGTGCACTCAGCAACAATTGCTTCTATGAGATTCGTCGGCAGCTTGTCTATAAACAGGCTCATTACGGGACAAAAGTAGAACTGGTAGACCGTTGGTTTCCTAGCTCTAAAACCTGTTCTCATTGTGGACATGTTCAGTCGATGAAGCTGTCAGACCGGATATTTGAGTGTGATAGTTGTGGGCATTCTCAAGACCGAGATATGAATGCTTCGATTAATCTTGAGAATGCCCCATTGGATCGAGTACGCTTGGCTTAAGCGGAATTTACGCCCGTGGACAAGAAGGAGCCGACTCCCTTGGTTGAGACGGGAAGTTAACGCTAAACTGAAGTATAACTAGGTTTAGATAAGTTTTTCGGAGCAGTGAGAAGAACATCCAGGCAAAAGATATCTCTTCCGTTAGAGTAGACCTCACAGACGAAGCCAGCCTTTGGTTGTGTCCGCGTCAAATAAGGCTTACTGCTCCAACTCGTGCTATTTTCGAGTTCCAATGCCGTCGCACAGATGGCGATCGCTTTCTTCCACCTCAGAGTTGTACTTTAGATAATCCCCCACCCAATCGCAAGCATCCCCCATGAGCTGATCTAGACGGAAATCTGCTAAATTCCACAGTCTCCCAGTACGGTCAAAACTAGCAGAAGCAAGCATCTTGCCATCGGGACTGAAAACTACGCTCCAAATTTGATCTTTGTGCCCGATGAGGGTTTGAAGTTCTTGACCCTTCTTGCTCCAGAGTTTGACGGTATTGTCATCATTAGCAGAGGCAATGGTGCTGCCGTCAGGGCTAAACACAACACTTCTGACCACATCATGATGCTTGAGAGTGTGTAGGAGTTGCCCCTGTTGGCTCCAGAGTTTGACGGTTCTGTCAGCACTGCCAGAGGCAATCATGCTGCCATCAGGGCTAAACACGACGCTTCTGACCACATCACGGTGCCCGATAGTGTGTAGGAGTTGCCCCTGTTGGCTCCAGAGTTTGACGGTTCTGTCAGCACTGCCAGAGGCAATGGTACTACCGTCGGGACTGAAAGCGACGCTAGTGACCACATCACCATGCCCGATAGTGTGCAGGAGTCGCCCTTGCTTACTCCAGAGTTTGACGGTTTTGTCAGCACTGGCAGAAGCAATCATGCTACTGTCAGGGCTGAACACGACAATATGGACAGCATTACCATGCGGTAGAGTGTGCAGGAGTCGCCCCCCCTTGCTCCAGAGTTTGACGGTTTTGTCAGTACTGGCAGAAGCAATTATGCTACCGTCAGGGCTGAACACCACGCTTCTAACCGCATCATCATGCCCGAGAGTGTGCAGCAGTTGCCCTTGCTTGCTCCAGAGTTTGACGGTTTTGTCAGTACTGGCAGAAGCAATTATGCTACCGTCAGGGCTGAACACCACGCTTCTAACTGCATTACCATGCCCGAGAGTGTGCAGCAGTCGCCCTTGCTTGCTCCAGAGTTTGACGGTTTTGTCAGCACTGGCAGAGGCAATCATGCTGCTGTCAGGGCTGAATGCGACGCTGTAGACTGTCTTGCTATGCGCGAGAGTGTGCAGTTGCCTCTGTCGGCTCCAGAGTTTGATGGTTTTGTCATCACTGGCAGAAGCAATCGTAAGTCCTGTGGAACTGAATACTACACTTCTGACCTCATCACCATGCGGCAGAGTATACAGGAGTTGCCCCTGTTGGCTCCAGAGTTTGACGGTTTTGTCAGCACTGGCAGAGGCAATCGTGGTGCCCTTGGGACTGAACACGACACTATAGACCCAATTACCGTGCCGGAGAGTGTGCAGCAGTTGCCCTTGTTGGTTCCAGAGTTTGACTGTTGCGTCAGCACTGGCAGAAGCAATTGTTCTACCGTCGGGGCTAAACGCGACGCTTGTGACCCCAGCGTTATGCTCGAGAGTGTGCAGCAGTTGCCCCTGTTTACTCCAGAGTTTGACGGTTTTGTCAGCACTAGCCGAAGCAATCATGCTACCGTCGGGGCTGAACACAACACTTTTGACCGCAGCGTTATGCTCGAGAGTGTACAGAAGTTTTCCTTGTTGGTTCCAGAGTTTGACGGTTTTGTCATCACTAGCTGAAGCAATCATGCTACCGTCGGGGCTGAACACAACACTTTTGGCCGCAGCGTTATGCCCGAGAGTGTACAGAAGTTTTCCTTGTTGGTTCCAGAGTTTGACGGTTTTGTCATCACTAGCTGAAGCAATCATGCTACCGTCGGGGCTGAACACAACACTTTTGGCCGCAGCGTTATGCCCGAGAGTGTACAGAAGTTTTCCTTGTTGGTTCCAGAGTTTGACGGTTTTGTCATCACTAGCCGAAGCAATCATGCTACCGTCGGGACTGAACACAACGCTTCTGACGGTATCATCATGCCGGAGAGTGTGCAGAAGTTTTCCTTGCTGGCTCCAAAGTTTGACCGTTGCGTCATCACTGGCAGAAGCAACTATGCTGCCGTCGGGGCTGAACGTGACGCTGTAGACAATACTGGTATGTCCCATCAATCGATTGCGCTCTCTAACCCCATAAACCGCTTTCTGCAATGCAGTCAAAACTACACTGTCGGTTTCATTTTGTTTTTGAAGTTGACTTCCTGCCCTGATCGCTTCAATCAGACCATCGAACTGCCGATTTGAATCAGACAGTGATAATGAATATTGACCTAGAGATTTGATTTGAGCGATTTCTGCTCGTCGCCACTGACTAAAAGCGAACACGAGAACGCCAATAGAAACTATAAAGGCCGCACTTACCAAACCCAGCAGTGACCTTAAGATAATGACCTGACGTTTTGCCTTTGTTCTGGCTGCTTCAATCGCCTCTTGACTTGCTTTGATATATTGCTTCTGTAAATCAGTGGCGCTGGGTTGTTTTTTTTCTTGCTCAGTTTCGAGCAACCAGTTTTGAGCGATCGCAAATTCACTACCTCGCAACAGCAAGTCAGCACTTTTATCTTTCTCTTCCCATTCAATCGCCTGCTGCAACCATTTAGTATGATTGTGGACATGTTCCCGGTCAGTATCAAGAGTTCTCACCAATTGATTGAAGTTAGCACTAAAGTCTCCCCCACTCTGATTGAAATCAATCCACTGCACCTTCGCTAACTCCCGATGAAGGTTTTCTGGGTGTACCTCCCGATGCAGCACTGTCACGAAGCGTTTATTTAACTTCGCTGCATATTCCACCTCCGAAGCACAGTAGGGCGAGTTCACCGATCGAGGTGAGAGAATAAATAGGAAGTTATCGCACACTTTAATTCCCTGACAAATCTCTTGCTGAAAGTCACTCCCCGATGCAATACTTTCCTGGTCAAACCAAGTTGTTTTACCCTGAGTCTGTAGCACCTCGTTGAGCTTGCGAGCAAAATCAGAGTCGGCACGGGAATAGGAAATAAACACGTCCAGTGAAGTTGCAGGTGGTTGCCGCAAACTTTCGGTAATGAATTGTTCCTGCAACGCCGTGGGCAGATACTCGGTTCTTTTGTTTGCCACCTTCAACCAGGTTTCGGCACTACGCAGGTTATATCCGCGCAGCAGAATACTGGGATTACACTGCTGCTGCTTCCACTTAAGCGCCTTCACTAGCAAAACCTTATGCTCGTTGTAGTAAGCTGCATCCTGATACAGAATCTTCAGCAGTTGGCTTTCATCGAGACGATAATCATCTTCCTGCACATTATCTGTGAGGTCGATATACTGCAAGGCCCGCAGCGCAGGCGGCACGAACATAGGGTCAGTTGTTCGCATAAGTACGGGAATAATCCGCTTGTGGAGCGATAGAGCGTAGTCTAGTTCCTGTTGACAATAGCTAGAGTTGAGCGAATCAGGCGAGAGCAAATAAACTAAGTTATCCGCTTGTTCAATCCCTCGCTTAATTGCTTCCTCGAACGCTTCTCCAGTTTGAATGTCGGTTTTATTCGTCCAGACGGTGATACTTTCGCGCCTCAGGCTGTTGCGAATCTTCTCCATAATCAACCTATCCGGCTCTGAATAGGAGAGGAACACCTGAGTCATCAAGTTGTTGGCATTCTTGATACTTTCGGTGATGAACTCACAATGTAAATCAGTGGGAACACAAGGCGGTTGCTCATCTTTAAATCGTATCTTTAACCAAGATTGAGCCTCTTGATTTTCTTCCCCGACTAATAGGTAGCTCGTTTGTTTTTGATGCCTCTCCCATTCCAAAGCTCTGGCTAAAAACCGAGTATGCTGTTCAACATAATCAGCCTGCCTACCCAGCAACTTAATTAAGCCTGCCAAAGATTCCTCAAAATCGTTGATACCTTCTTGGAAATACACCCAGTTGATCTTGCGGAGCGTCGGGTGCATATTCTGATAGCTTTCATGTAACCCTTTTGCCTGATAGGCTTGCCAATCTTCAGTTGTGCCATTAGGGTTTCTCTGCTGCCAAGTCTCCTGGCTGATTTGCATGACATGCAACACCGGGATAATACGTTTATTACGCTTGATGGCTAGCTCAATTTCTTTGAGGCAATAAGGTGAATTGACTGAATGGGGTGCAATGATAAATAGAAAGTTATATGCTTTTTCTATACCATCATCAATTTGATTTTGATAATCAACTCCAAGCGGGATATCGTTTTGGTCAAACCAGACAATTAATCCTTGTTCAACTAATCGAGCATGAAGTTTTGTAGCAAATGCTTTACTATCGGCTCGTCCGTAGGAGATGAAAACATCGAACAAATTATTCATTTTGAAGCAATCATACAAAACGACAGTAGCTCTGACCAATTACACGACTCTTGCAGCGCCGGAATCCAGCGCTAGAAGAGGGTGCGTTATATCCCCAGACATACGCAAATTGCCTATTAAAACGCTAAGACTAGTGGTAAGTTGGGCGCTGCTCACCTTACATGTAGAGAGTTGGCGTAAGTCCTGACTCTGTTAATGCACCCTACCCGATTTAAAACTTATTCTACAAATTAGCTCTAAATCCAGAAATAAGCGACTACTAAAGTTATCACGGTCAGAGGTAAACCAAACCGTAAATGTTCCCAAAAGGATAGATGCAAGAGACTTTGTTAAGAGACACCATGAACGCGAGTACACAACTCGCAACAGGAAAGTTTCTTTCCCCGACTCCCGACTCCCGACTCCCGACTCCCGACTCCCAACTTTCAAGATAGGTCTAATAAAAAACCCCAGTGTCAAAAGAACACGGGGGTTTTTTATGAGTTAGGGAATTCCCTTTTTTTAAGCGGCTTGCGGTTGGCCTTGAGGCTGGAATTGGAACAGGGAGTAAACGACATTGCGGCGGATGTCGATCATCATTTCCAAGAAAGTTTCGTATCCCTCTTGTTTGTACTCAATCAGGGGGTCTTTTTGTCCGTAACCGCGTAAACCTACGGACTCGCGCAGGGCGTCCATCGCTTGTAAATGTTCGCGCCAGAGAGTATCAATTTGCTGCAAGATGAAGAATCGTTCTGCCTGTCTCATCAGTCCTGGCTGGATTTGATCGACTTGTGCTTCTTTGATGTCGTAAGCTTTACGGACTTCTTCATGCAAGAACATTTTAATGTCCCCAATCATCATGTCCTCTAGATGCTCTGGCTCTAGATCTTGCAGTAAGTAGACGAATTCTTTTACCTTCGACACTAACTGATCTAATTGCCATTCTTCCTGCGGTAAGTCTGGGTTGACGTAGGCCTCGACAATATCATCCATTGTTCTTTCGGCATACTGGATGACTTGTTCTTTGAGGTCTAATCCTTCAAGTACGCGGCGTCTTTCGGCATAAATTGCCCGTCTTTGGTTGTTCATCACTTCGTCGTACTCAAACACCTGTTTTCGGGTGTCGTAGTAGAAGGTTTCAACTTTTTTCTGTGCGCCTTCTAGCGATCGCGTTAGCATCTTGGATTCAATGGGCATATCTTCCTCAACGCGGAAGGCATTCATCAATCCGGCAACGCGATCGCCTCCAAAAATCCGCAACAAATTGTCTTCCAAACTCAGGAAAAACTTCGTAGAACCTGGGTCCCCCTGCCGCCCTGCACGTCCTCGCAGCTGGTTGTCAATCCGGCGTGATTCGTGGCGTTCTGTACCAATTACGTGCAAGCCTCCCAGTTCTACTACCTCGTTATGTTCACGCTTAGTAAACTCCTCATATTCGTGGCGGATGGCTTTATAAACCTCCCGCAACTTTTGTACCACTGGGTCATCAGTCGGGGCTTTTTCTGCTGCAACCGCTACCTTTTCTTCCGCTTCTAGCTCTGGTAGACTGCGCTCTCCGTAATTTTGGACGGCATATTTCACAGCACTTTTTAGCAGCTGTTCGGTTTCAGGTGCCAATTGGGTGGGGAAAATCTGAGGACTAACTTTCCAGGTTTTCACCTTTTTACCAGGAGCAAAGCCTTGAGCACGCGATCGCCCACCGGTTCCTGGCACTGTCATCGGCGCTAAAGACTCCTCATCCTCTGGCATGACAATTTTTGGCATGAAGTATTCCCGTAACTTCAGTCGCGCCATGTAGTCAGCATTACCACCCAGAATGATGTCAGTGCCTCGCCCTGCCATGTTGGTTGCGATCGTCAATGCTCCTTTGCGGCCGGCTTGAGCAATAATCTCTGATTCTCGTTCTACGTTTTCTGGTCGGGCATTGAGTAGTTCATGAGGCACTCCCTGCTCCGATAATAGACCTGAAAGGAGTTCTGACTTTTCTACACTCGTTGTTCCCACTAGCACCGGGCGTCCGATTTCATGCATGTGGGCACACTCGTCGGCAATTGCTCGCCACTTAGCTGCCTCGTTCTTGTAAACCACATCTGCTAAGTCATGACGCCCAGAAGTTCTGTTGGTAGGAATAATCGTGACTTGCAGGTTGTAGATTTTTTCAAATTCTGATTCTTCTGTCTTAGCCGTACCCGTCATTCCCGCTAGTTTTGGATACAGCAAGAAGAAGTTTTGATAGGTAATGGTTGCGAGGGTTTGGGTTTCGTTCTGAATTTCTACTCGCTCTTTTGCTTCAATTGCTTGGTGTAGACCATCACTCCAACGGCGTCCCTGCAACACCCGTCCGGTAAACTCGTCCACAATCACCACTTCCCCATTGCGGACGATGTAGTTTACATCAGAAATAAACAGTTCTTTTGCCTTAATCGCGTTGAAGATGTAGTGCGCCCAAGGGTCATTCGGGTCGTACAAATCCTGCACTTCTAGTAGCTTCTCCGCTTCGGCAAACCCGTCATCGGTTAGCAGAACATTACGCGCCTTTTCATCCACTTCGTAATGTTCTTCTTTCTTGAGATAGCCAGCAATTTCAGAGGCTTTGATGTACTTTTCAGTCGGTCGCTCTACCTGTCCAGATATAATCAGTGGCGTCCGTGCTTCATCAATCAATACCGAGTCCACTTCGTCGATGATGCAGTAATTAAACGGACGTTGCACGACTTCTGCCATCGTCCCCGCCATGTTGTCACGCAGGTAGTCGAAGCCCAGCTCACTGTTGGTGGCATAAGTAACGTCACAGGCATAGTTGCGCTGTCGCTCTGCTGGCCCCATTCCCGATTGAATCAGTCCTACACTCAATCCTAAGTAGCGATGCACCTGCCCCATCCATTCAGCATCCCGACGAGCTAGGTAGTCGTTGACGGTAACAACGTGGACACCTTTACCACTGAGCGCATTCAGGTAAGCTGGGAGGGTAGAAACTAGGGTTTTTCCTTCACCCGTTTTCATCTCAGCGATTTGTCCTTTGTGTAGGACAACGCCACCCAGCAACTGGACATCGAAGTGTCGCATTCCTAGGACTCGTCGGCCGGCTTCCCGCACCACGGCGAAGGCTTCGGGTAATAATTCATCTAACAGTTCTTCTTCTTCTCGAGCCGTTTTGGCGTTCTCCAGCCGCTGTTTAAATTCTGCCGTTTTGCCTTTGAGTTGCTCGTCCGAGAGCGCTTGGATTTCTTCTTCCAGAACGTTAATGTCGGCAACGTAAGGTTGGTATTTTTTAAGTTTGCGTGTGTTGGGATCGCCTAAGACAGTTTTAAACATAGGAGGGGAGGGAGACAGCTATTCGTTTGGTTATAGGAGCAGAGGTTAGAAGCTAAAGACTAAAGACTACGGGTAAGAGCGAATAGTTCACAATTAAATTCAAAACTTTTCCAGTCTTTAGTTTCTAACTACTGAGCACTGAGAAGCCACCACTTTCAGAGGGGCATTTTTATTATCATCCTATCATTTGCGCTGAGACTGAAGCGGTACGGGGATTTGGACAAAGGTTGATGGGTTGTTTGGTAGACGCTTTGTTTCGGGAAGATGCTACAGAACACTGCCTTCTCCAAGAGTCTCTGATACTCGTGATCGCGATTGTCTTTTGGATGAGGTACATCCCTGACGGGGTTATGGGTAATGGAATAGGAGGCTTTTCTTCTTACCCTTTGAATGGTAAGTTACGCTGTCACTAACGTGTCCTACGCGATTGGCGATCGCGCCGAACACACTCTCAGGGAAGGAGTCAAGAACATGACTGAGCGATCGCACCGCCCTCCTATACTCAAACCGGATGAGTCTTATACATTCCGCAGCTACTTCCTAATGAAATTTGCTCCAGGCGATATCCTGCGGGAGATCGGGGCAACTTTGACTAGAGCAGCGATCAATCTACCTGTCGCCTTTTCAGTACAAATTACCCGACTCCCCGACCTACGCCAGCGCCTTGAAGATGGCATCACTCGCGTCAGCCTCACCAGCGAGGCAGCACGACGGGAAGTACTGATCGCACCGATTTTACTGGAAGTAGCAAAAATTGCAGAAGCAACCGTTAATATTGAGTATCCCATTGAGGTGAACCAGTATCTCAGAGGAGATTTGGACTATTACCTCCAGTCACAACACAATGTCTTAGTCGTAGAAGCCAAACAGGCAGACCTAACGCGGGGTTTTACACAGCTAGCGGCTGAGTTGATTGCTCTAGATAGTTGGGTGGAGTCAGATGAGCCTATTCTGTATGGTGCTGTAACTACTGGCGATATCTGGCAATTTGGTAGTTTTCATCGCCAGCAACGGGTAGTGACCCAAGATTTAATGCTGTATCGGGTTCCTACTGACTTGGAGGTGTTGATGCAGATTTTATTGGGGATTTTGATGCAAGCTTGAATATAGCGGTTCTCAATTGGATGGGAAACAAGCAGAATTAAGAAGAAAAAAAATACCGAGTTTAGCCCTCTAGAGTTGAGGGCTTTTTTCCCTTTCCTTTTCTTACCTCAGTTAGCTTCCGCTGTCAGGAGGTGAAATTTATCTATAGCAGAATGTGGGTTACTTAGTTCCATAAAGGCGATCGCCTGCATCTCCAAGTCCCGGAATAATATAGCCCTGCTCATCTAATTTGTCGTCAATTGCTGCTGTATATATTGGCACATCTGGGTGCTGGTCGTGAAAGTGCTCAATTCCCTCCGGCGATGCCAATAAGCACAAAAACTTCATTGACATAAAGCTAACTTCCTTCAGTCGGTCAACCGCAGCAACTGCTGAATTTCCAGTAGCTAGCATGGGGTCAACAACCAAGATGTCTCGATGCTCAACATCCTGGGGAAGTTTAAAATAATACTCGATAGTAAGATGGGTAGTAGGTTCACGGTACAACCCAATATGCCCTACACGCGCTGAGGGCATTAGTTCTAAAATTCCGTCCAAAAGTCCTTGCCCTGCCCGCATGATTGAGACAACTACCATCTTCTTTTCTGATGCCAGCATGGGGGCCTTCATTGGGGCTAGTGGCGTCTTAATTTCTTCGTATTTTAGGGGTAAATCTCGCGTCACCTCGTAGGCTAACAACATCCCAACCTCTTTCATGAGTTGGCGGAATTTTGCTGTACTGGTATCCGCTTGACGCATTAGCGTCAACTTGTGTTGGACAAAGGGGTGATCGATTACCGTAACTTGAGCGGTCATTTTTTATTAGTTGTTTGTTGTTGGTTGTTTGTTGTTGGTTGTTTGTTGTTGGCTGGTGCATATTCATCTGTTAGCTTGTTGTCAGTAGTTAGTTGTCAGTTGTTTATGGTTACTGATCGTGAAAAAAAACTGAGTGTAATTATGTAGATTAAATGCACAGCAGCTTAACCAACAACTATTTAATAAATAACAAACACCAAGCCATGGATATACTTTGCTGAAGCATTTCTTTCTAATATCTGAAAAGGGCTAGACCAAGAAACCGGAAACAAAGGCTTTTACTTGTGAAGCTTAGGCTTCAACTCTCGTAAGCCTGAGTACTTCACAATACCGTTCCATCGCTGTCAATTTGAATGGGGGCAACACCCCCTACTCTCAACTCGGCAGCAATTTGTCTTCCTGCTGTCCAAGTTCCTCCTTGTAAGACTTTCACCAGTGGCAACTCAATAGCACTCAGATTTAGCTGTTGCCGAATAGCGGCGGCAATTCTATCTAACAGACTGACAGTAAGTGCCCGCCACTCGACGATTACCTCAGAGGCTGGTAAGTGATGCTTCTGTAAAATAGCCTTATCCTTGACTTCTAGTAACCCTAGATCTAAGCACAAACCACCATTGCGATACTCTGGTAAGCCTGTTAGCTCATCTAGTCCAGTAATTTCTAATCCTAGTTCTTGCAGTGGCTCTAACAGAGAGTAAGTTAACCACTGGGAGAGTTTGTGAAACGGTACATACTGATCGTAGGGGTTGTCTCCTTTAAGAGCAGAATGCAGCCAGACATCTCCCAGGTTAGTATCTGCGATCGCTAATCTCCCCGGCCAAATATTTCCTAATCCTTCTAAGACAGCACTAAATACTCGGCTGGCTGGTAGTTGGTGACCCTGTGAGGGGGTGAAATTCTCAGATTGTCCCACTTTGGTTGACCAATCCAGCAAATAATTGACTAAATTACCAGGGCGTGCATTGCTATCGCCAAATAGCTGAGGTAATGCAACCAGGGATTGTCCCAAGCGCTGTAGCAGTAACAATCTGCCCTCTACACCGAGAAGTGGATTTACCTGACTTACTTGGAATCCCTCAGCTAGTTTATCTGCTGTTAATTCTTGAAGTCCTTGGGCATCCGCTTGCAGAGGGTGTTCTGGGTTACTGGAGAAAGCACCCTGACAGAACATTTGGAAACTGGCTACAGCTAATCCTTCCGAACGACGAAACACAAGTCCTGTTTCCTGTTCGTGATATTGCCAATCAGCACCCGCACCAGCATCTAGTAAGACACTGATAATCGCTAAATCAAACTTAGTTTGAGCTTTTTGCACAGGGGTGAGTCCTGTTAAGTTTTGCTCTAATTGAGCTAGACGTGGGACATTCCCAACTTCAAAGTGCCGCCAGCGACTGTGAAAGGGTATGTTCAAATCAGGATACTCATGACGCATCACCTTGATGACGTAATTGGCTACTTTGTCTAACTGAGTTAAATCGCAGCGAAAGTGATGTAACTGGTCAGCACAGGCTAAGGTAAAAAGGCGATCGCATCGTTCTCGAATTGCGGTTGGTGTTCTCAAATATGCGATCACCGACTGCTGCTCATTAGAGCAGATCAATGGTTGTTCGTAATTCTTCAAAACTGCTCCCTTTGAGGATTTCAAGGGTTAAACAAAGAGTAGCAGGTTGGCAGATAGAAGGTTGAAAGTAACCACCGTAAAGCGAATCTACTGCGCTAGCAAGACTTGCTACCACGTTACTTATCGCTATCAGAAAATAACTTTCAAACCTTCTAACCTTTAAACCTTCAATTCCTAACTAATCGGCTAAACCGCGCCCTTTAATCGTTGCCAGGGTGACAGCATCTGGGGCTGATTTTTCGGTGTAGTAACCAGCAGCTTGCTTGGCGGCGATTTCTACCATTGCATCAGCAGGAATCAACTCTTCTGGAATAGCAATACGCTGGATAATCTCTATTCCAGAGTCTACGATCGCGTTATATTTCATATCGCTCATCGAGACAAAACTGTCAATTCGGGTAATTCCCAGCCAATGCAGCACATCAGGCATCAGTTCTTGAAACCGCATGTCTTGAACGCCTGCTACACATTCTGTGCGGTTGAAGTAGGCATCAGCGCGATCGCCTCCTTCCTGACGTTTGCGAGCATTATAGACTAAGAACTTAGTCACTTCACCTAAAGCTCGACCCTCCTTACGAGAGTAGACCAGTATACCAGCACCGCCTTCTTGTGCGGTTTGGACACAGACCTCAAGACCATGCGCCAGATAAGGACGGCAGGTGCAGATATCAGAACCAAAGACATCTGAACCGTTGCATTCATCATGTACCCGCACGGCAAGATTCCGGTTAGGGTCTGTAATCGCCTCAACATCACCAATGATATAAACAGTGATGCCACCAATAGGTGGTAAAAATACTTTTAAATCCGGACGTGTGATCAATTCCGGGTACATCCCACCCGTTTGTTGAAAGAGGGCGCGGCGCAGGTTACTTTCTGAAACGTTGAGACGTTTGGCAATTCCTGGCAGATGCCAAACCGGGTCAATTGCCACTTTTGTTACAACTAAACTGCCAGCCGTTTTGAGAATTTGACCGTCAACTGACAAGCGTCCTTTCGCTACAGCTTCCTGTAGTTCTGGCATATTCATATGAGCTTTGGTGACGGCTATCGTGGGTCGAATGTCGTATCCTTGCTCATACAGTGGGGCGTAAACTTCTCCGACTAATGCACCAAAAGGATCGAGAGAGACAATGCGATTCGTGTCAGCCCAACTCGGATGCGGACCGATGGGGACAATAGGAGCCGTGTTAGTAAGATCGGCGCGGTGATTGGCTTTGAGCGCTCCACTGGCAACAGCCAACGCTCGGTAGACAGAATATGAACCGGAGTGAGTACCGATAACATTGCGGTGGGCAGCGTTGGTCAATGTACCAACAATTGGGCCGCGTTTGAGGGGGTTCTTTTCTCCCCAACTAATCGGTAGGGGTTTCGACGCAGAACGACCCGGATGAGAAGTTAGAACAATATGCCTCGGTTTGGATGTAGATTTTAGTTCTTGCATAACAGGCTCCAGTAGAATGCACGTTGAAAAGTACCGAAGTTTGGTCAACCAACTCGGTAATTGAAATGGAAGCTCTCATCATAGCAACCTGTTTTTCGGTATTGAAGTATCTAGCGAGGCAAAGTCGCAAAAATTGCCAGATACCTTATAAAAAGCTAGTTATCCAGTATTTACAATACGTAATCTATCTCGCCTTTTCTCAATTGTGGAGGTGGCTTGAGATTAAGGATGTATGTTTGTTTATCTCTACCATAAATAAATTTAGAGGCATGAGACTGTTGACATACAAGAATTTTTATGATATTCGTCTTGGCTTTGCTCAGAATTTCTCCGCAGGCGATCGCACTGTCGTAAACCGATCAGGACTTACACATGGACACCACATATAGTAGGGGTGAACGGCCGAGAACCCCGACAAATGGCCTTTCAACGGTCAATTTGTGTAAGTCCTGCATATAGGCGATCGCTGGTCAAGCTAACCTTAAGATAACCTCAGCTCCAGCTTTGGAGTCATGATCGGTATAACCTCCAGGATGCTAAAATCCTAAAGCTTATGAGCCAGATCACCCAATCTATAGACCCGTCAGCCGATTTATCCCCAACTGCTGGTTTGCCCGCTTCCCTGCCGGATCATACCCAGCTTCCCGATTCAGACGGCAACTTTGTGAAAAACTTTCAAGAACCCCCAGAAGGTGACCTTTTAACGGATTGCATTAGCCCGGTTTTACAGCAACTGCACCCTGATGGCCAGTATTGCATTGGTCGAGATTGCGGGATTTACTGGCGCATGACTGAACCACCAGAACTACCGGAAAGAGGAGCAGAAGCACCAGACTGGTTTTATGTTCCCGATGTGCCGCCCAAGCTCAATGAAGAATTTCGCCGTTCCTATGTTTTGTGGAAGGAATTTGTCGCGCCACTAGTTGTCCTGGAGTTTGTCTCTGGAGATGGTACAGAGGAACGAGATAAGACTCCCAAGAAGGGTAAGTTTTGGGTTTACGAACGAGCAATTCGTGTTCCTTTTTATGGCATTTATGAAGTTAAAAAAGCGCTAGTGGAAGTGTATCACTTGGTAAACGGGCGTTATCAGCTCGTGCCAGCGAACGAGCGAGGTCATTACCCCATTGAGCCTCTAGGGGTAGAATTAGGCATCTGGCAGGGCGAGTATCAAAACCAGGAATGGCCTTGGATGCGCTGGTGGGATGCACAGGGAAATCTGTTACTGACGGCTGAGGAACGTCTCGAACAAGAGCGACAAAGAGCCGATCGCGAACAGGAACGGGCCCAGCGATTGGCGGCTCAGTTACGGGCGTTAGGGGTTGAGCCTGAAGTTTAGGAGGAGTGAGGTGCGATCGCCTATTAAACCTATCAAGACAAGTGTGAAAAAGCGATCGCTCCTCTACCCGATAAACCATCCATTTCAGTAACAGCAAACTCTTCATTAATTGCTGCTATTTCTACTTGAATGTCTGGATCGGTAGCCATAGCCCTAATTTGTGCTTCCATATATGCTGCATCAGCAAATTTATCTGCTGTGTGTATCCTCTCTCGCACTTGTTTAGTCAGACGTTCGAGCAGCCACTGTTGTTCTTCGAGGGACAAAGCACGGATGGAACGTTCGATTTCCAGTAAATTTGGTGACACCATTTCAATTGTCCCGCTAAGTACATGTGTCTGTTATAGAACAATTATACTAGCAACAATAGTGTAACAACGAGAAATCGCGCCTCATCCTCACTGAAGCGCGATCGCTTACATCGAACCCAGGTTGAACTTAATTCACAACTTACTAACATACCCACATCTGCCACCACGAAGTATTTTTGGGTTCTTTCTGAAGAGTTTAGGTGTAGTCTGCGATCGCTTTTTTAATTGTTGAGTGCGATCAATCTACCAAGCTATGTTTGCCGTCGCGATTATGTAGAGTGTTGAAGGTAAACACATATACTGTTGTCATCTTCTGAGCTAATATCATTTGCTTGAGTAGACTATATTCTGGCAGTTAGAGCCTTGATGAACCACTATCTCCATGCTTTGAACTCTCTAAGCTTGCCCACCACGCAGGAAAAGCTTGTTGCAGTTTCTCTCTTCTCAGGGGGAGGAGGATTGGATTTAGGCTTGTCGTTCGCAGGCTTTAGCTTTAAGTATGCTAACGATGAGGTTCAATACTACTGTGATACTATTTCTCACAACTTTCCTGATTGTGTAACGGAAGTCAAAGATATTAGAAACGTTAAAGGTCAGGAGATTAAAGAACTTATTAAATCTGAAACTATAAGCCTTCTAGCCGGAGGTCCACCCTGTCAAGCCTTTAGCATTTTAGGAAAAAGGGACTCGTTTTCCGATCTACGAGGACAACTAGTTTTTGATTATATTCGCCTGATCAATGAGCTAAAACCCGATGCTTTTGTTTTTGAAAATGTACCAGGACTCTTGACGCTCAATAAAGGCGAAGACTGGAAAAAACTCTACTATCACTTCCAATTTGAAACAGGCTACGACATATATACAGATATTCTCAATGCTGCTGATTACGGAGTACCACAAATTAGGAAGAGGTTCTTTGTAGTAGGCTTCCGTCAACCAACTTGTTTTACGTTTCCTCAACCGATGTATCGCAACCCACATAACATCAAGTTTCTTAACCAGCACCTTCTAGAATGGATACCTGCAAAGTTTGCGTTGGAATATGTTGATGGTTTACCTAACCATGACATACGGATTCATGGGGAAAGGGTTAGGAATCGATACGAGAAAATTCCTCCAGGCGGGAGAGATAAAACAGATCATACAGATAGAATTTATCCTGAAAAACCTTCAGTAACAGTATTGGTAGGCTCAAAGGCTGGAGGTGGTAGACCCCATATTCATCCATATTTCCCTCGACACATAACTGTTAGGGAAGCAGCACGCCTTCAGTCATTTCCAGATTGGTATAGATTTTTAGGTACATCAACAGCGCAGTATAGGCAAGTTGGTAATGCTGTGCCTCCTTTATTGGCACTTGCTGTAGGTAAATCTATCCAAGCTGCTCTCAAGAATTACAAGAAAGAGGAGTTATTGAACGATAAAAGCGATCGCACCTGTGGTGAGGCAGCGCAGTCGTTAAAATACAAGATAAAGCTGCAAGAGACTTCCTATGGTACAAGCCCCTGCACCGATTACAGCTACTGACCTTGCTACATTAGCGATCGCTTCCATCGCCCGTGCCGGATGCGAGTACGGGGATGTCCGTTTTTGCACCTACCGCAGTCAGAAGCTTTACGCACACGATCGCTCTTTAAGCCAACTCTCGGATAACGTCAGTTCCGGTTTTGGAGTGCGGGTTCTACTCGATGGTGCCTGGGGATTCGCCGCTAGTCCCCACAAAACACCAGCTGAAGTTGAACGAATTGTTGCCCTCGCTGTAGAAATCGCTAAAGGTAGCCGTCTTTCTCAACAAACACGAGTACAATTAGCTCCAGTAGAAGCCTACCGCGACACCTACATTACTCCAATTGAGATAGACCCCTTTGCCGTACCGATTACCCAGAAGGCAGACTTGCTGTTACACCTCAATGAACAGCTGCTAACTTACGGTAATTCTGATATCAAAAAAGCTTACTCCTTCCTGCGTTTCACTCGCGAAGACAAGACCTTTGCTTCTACAGAAGGTTCTCTAATTCAACAAACTATCTATCGCAGCTATCCGGGATTTGGTTGTACTGCGATCGCTAACGGTGATGCTCAAAACCGCAGCTACGAACGTCCACCCCTAAACATTGGTTACGAGTATATCAACGCGGCAGACCTCCTGAATCAGGTAGACCGAGTTGCCCAAGAAGCTATTGAAAAAGTTCACGCCCCTAAAAGCCCATCTGGCATCCGCAGTACTGTAATTCTCAAACCAACTAACCTCTGGCTAACCATCCACGAATCCGTCGGACACCCTACCGAACTCGACCGAGTATACGGTTACGAAGCCAATTTTGCTGGTACTAGCTTCGCCACCACTGACAAACTCGGCAAGCTTCAATACGCCGCCCCCTGGGTTAACTTCCGTGCGGATCGAACTCAACCGGGTGGACGCAGCACTGTGAGCTATGACGACGAGGGAGTACCTGCACAAGATTGGTATATTGTCAAGAATGGTATTTTAGTAGACTATCTCACTGACCGCGAGACAGCTTATCGCCTCGGTCGTCCTAGCAGTAATGGTTGTGCCTACGCGGATAGCTGGTCTAGTGTGCCGATGGTTCGCATCCCCAATCTCGGACTAGAACCGGGGCCAGATGGCGGTAGCCACACTGCCACTCTGGCCGAGATGATTGCTGATACGGAGGATGGTATTCTCATCGATGGTATCGGCAGTTACTCTATCGACCAGCAGCGACGTAACTTCCAGTTTGGTGGGGATGCTTTCTGGAAGGTGGAGAAGGGCAAAGTGGTGGGGATGCTCAAAGATGTTACATACCACTCAATGACTACTGATTTTTGGAACCGGGTTGATGCAGTAGGCTCAGCTTCAGAGTGGAAACAGTGCGGTACTGATATATGTGGTAAAGGTGAGCCGATGCAGTTAGCTCAGATGACCCATGCTTGTGTGCCTGTGCGGGTGCGCGATGTTCAGATTGGGGGAGCATCTTGACCTTTGAAAGGATGATAGCGCAGCGAGACGTTAGTCCCACTACGCTATCTATCCCTCATCCCTTAGTTTTACGCTGCTGTTTACGCTTCCAGGCAGCACCAGCACCGAAAGCACTAAACACTAATACACCCAACACCGAACTCGGTTCGGGAACCCCTTGAGCAGTAACTGTTTCAACCTTGAAAGAACGGTAAGCCACACCTCCATCGCCATCAGAAACTCGTAGCATTACATCATAGGTGCCTGCGTCTGCATAAGACCACTGACCACTGGTACCTGTAAAATCATCGAAGATGCCATCCCCGTTAAAATCCCAATCATAGGTAAGAAGGTCGTAAATTCCGGGGTCAGTTGCAGCGGCAGAAAAGTCAAACAAGTCGTTTGTATTAACAATCAAGTTATTAGTCAAATCAGTAACAGTTGGAGCAACATTCAACACTCTTACTTTCCTGGTCAGAGTATTACTAACATCCTTATCTTTATCCTCGGCTTGACCCGTGAAGGTAAACAACCCTTCATCGTAAAAGGTACCGAGATTCGTCTTCTGCCAACGGGTTCCGGAAGTCCTCAAATTTGTACCAACATTGATGCCGTTCACAAAAAACGTCTGTCCATCTGCTCCTGGATCTGTGGCAAACAACCGTGCTGATACTGATTGACCTTCGTCGATTACGCGATCTGAAGGCCTGAAACGAGTAAGGCTAGGAGCGACATTTAACACAGTCAAACCACTATAGGCAGGAGCACTCCAGCTATTATCTTTGTCGAGTGCATAACCCGTATAAGGAATGTAACCATTATCGGCAAAGTAACCTAGATTGGTTGTCGTGGCACGGGTTCCTGAGGTGCTAGCATCGGTGCCAATATTATTGCCGTTGAGCCAGAATGAGATGGAATCTGCCCCTGGATCGGTAGCAGACATGGAAGCTGAGGCTGATTGACCTTCGTCAATGGCGGGGATATTGAGACTAGCAACGATTGGCGCGACGTTTAAGACGGTCAGTGTACTGATAACCGGATTGCTATAATTACCGTCCTCGTCCCTCGCTTGTGCTGTATAAGTATATTGACCGTTATCGGCAAAGAAACCCAGGTTTGTAGCCACTGAACGGATGCCTGTACCACTCAAATCAGTGCCTAGATAGCCGTTGTTGAGCAAGAAAGCGATCGCATCGTTACTGGGATCGGTAGCCGCCACCGTCGTCGATGCTGATTGACCTTCATCAATGGTCGGTGCAGAGAAATATACCGTCGGCGGGGCATTTGTCACCTCTGGCTGTCTGGGCGCAACAGGGTCATTGCGGCTACCGCTATCGGTATCAGCCAGAAACTGTAGGGTTCCTGTAAATCCGGCGTTCCAATACAGTGAAAGTGTTCCAAAGAGATCGCCTGCTGAGATATCTATGGGGTCAGAGTAGTTATAAATATTTGGCCCTTGTCCAACCAGAGATTGAAACTCCAAACCCTCAGCTGAACCGTTGGTCTGTATTGGACCAAACAGATAGGGATATGTATCAAAAACAGTGTTTCCAGGAATTGCGGCAATAACTAATGAGGTAATGACTTGGCTAGAACTATTAAAAGTCCAGGGTGAATCGTAGCTATTACCGGATTGAGTTAGAGACCAGCCAGTACCAAAAACTCCTCCAGCACCGTTGCCCGTAGAGTTCCAAAGGACACTCTCAGAGGAGCCATTTAAGAAATTGGCGGTCACCCGCATCCCGCTCATCATATTTCCATAAGTTGAAAATCCGGTGAGGGTCGTTGCTTGTGAGGGTGCCCAAGTTGTGCCTAATAGGATGCACATGGCACCCACTAAGCGAACTGAGGGGTTTTTAAACAAAGATCTCATCATAGAACCTGCCGCCGCTCTAAGGTAGATTTTAAAGATACAAATAGATCGAGATGCCTTAAATCAAGAAGTGTTCCACAATTTCCTGCTAAACGGTCTAATCAGCACTTCAGGAACACAAACCCCATTACTGCATTATCATGATTATTCACAAATTGCAATACCTCAGGCTTGAATCGCGGCGATCGCAGCCCCTACTCATACCAGCAAAATAATGTCGTCTCTGACACTTCTGGAATTTGTTACTTATTGCTGATTCACCAGATAGATCGCTTACCATAGAGCTAAAATTACACCTTTTAGCTAAATAATCAATGCAAATTACGGTTGAAATTCCTGATGAAATTGCCCAAAGACTAAACCAAACATCGGGGAGTCTTTCCCGTCGGCTTCTAGAAGTAATTATTGCCGATGCTTACCACTGTGGCAAAGTCAACACGGCTGAAGTGCGCCAAGTACTCAACTTACCATCTCGTCTAGAGACTCACTCTTTTTTGAAGCGGATGGGTGTTTATCTCAACTATGACGAGGCTGAATTAGAACAGGATCTTCAAACTCTTAAGGAGTTCAGGACGCAATGATTGTCGTCTCTGACACTTCTGGAATTTGTTACTTATTGCTGATTCACCA
>DALYIW010000078.1:0-1686 GCA_031970155.1 Coleofasciculaceae cyanobacterium CTOTU46601
ATCCTTCATGGGTGAGAATAACACCCCGCTTGCGTTTTAGGTTCTGCATATTAATTTTTCAAAAATGTGTGAGTGAGAAACTAGGATTCTTGAGCTTTATTTGTCAGTTTGTTCTTCTACTTGTTCTTCTATTCGGTCAGCCGTGCCGGAAATATTAGTTTTCAACGATTTCAGTGCTATTTCAGGTAACTCTTTGGCTCCCTAAAGACTTTTCCTCCTTATATGGAAGAAAAGACTTGACACACATCTAATATTTTCCGCTTCCTCAATAACAAGGTAACTGTTATTGTCTTTACCTAAAGATTATATTACAAAAAGTACCTGAGACCATAAGTAACTACAAACTTTTGTATAAAATTATATAAATCAACACCAAAAGCTAAAAGAGTATAATAAATTTCCTAATCTGAAAATAGGGAGTCGGGAGTCGGGAGTCGGGAGGAAGAGAAGTTTTTATAACTTCTTTGTGCGTTCTCCGCTCATTACGTTTAGCTGGCTTTTGGGTGGCCAACTGGAAAGTTAAGTTGACGCAAAAATCGGTCTTTTACAATAGCTAAACGTAGATAAGAACGCCTTAAGATTAATATTCGGAAAACGGAACTTTCTCAGCAAGTTCTAAGGCATTAAACGGTGAATACGTTGCCAAATTTATCAAAAATTAACACCTATAAAATAGAACCAGCACAAGTGACCTTACAGAGGAGCAAGTTGCAGCTAATTGAACCTCTGACTTTGGTTTTTTTCGGAATGGTACTTACCCCACTGGAGCTGAATAAGCAACAAACCTGGAGTGTCACTGAGTCAATACAAGATTACTCACTTGAGCAAGTATTCAAAACCGGGGGTGAAATCTCCCACAATCACAGACGTATGCAGCGAAAGCAGGCTATAGGAAAACACAACTAAGTCAATGCAGAGAATATCATCAATTAATTGAAGCAAGTGTCTGTCTAAAGATAGAGATGATTATTAAAAAGTAGGAATTTTTCTACGCAATACGGTTGAATGTAAACAGAACTTACGCACAGTTAAGCGTAAGTCCTGATTTTAAAGAAACAAATAGAAATATTAGGGCAACTTCTATTTTTACTCAACTAGGGAAAATAAAAGTTCGCCTTCAGCAGCCAACTGACCATCAACTTCAGCACGCCCCTGCATCTTACCGAAGCGACGCCGTTTGACACACAATAGTTCTACTGTCATTACCAACTGATCGCCAGGGACAACTTGGCGGCGAAATCGGACTTTATCTATACCAGCAAACACAAACAGTCCGCCGTTCGACTCTAGCATTTGAGTCAGTACTACACCGCCAACTTGCGCCATTGCTTCCACAATCAGTACTCCAGGCATAATTGGTCGTCCTGGAAAATGACCTTGAAAATGGGGTTCATTGAAGCTAACGTTTTTAACTCCAATGGCGCGTTCTCCGGGTACATATTCAATAATCCGGTCTACTAGGCAAAAGGGGTAGCGGTGAGGCAAAAGTTTTTGAATTTCTTCAACTGTGAGAATTGTTTGGGGTGTTTTTAAGGCAACAGGATTAGGCTGATGATTCGCACAATCAAGCTCATGAGAATTGGGTGAATTAACGTCTAGTAGAGTTGACATAGGTAATGGGTAATAAGGATAAGGGATGAGGGATGAGGGATGAGGGATGAGGGATGAGGGATGAGGGATGAGGGA
>DALYIW010000078.1:1771-29106 GCA_031970155.1 Coleofasciculaceae cyanobacterium CTOTU46601
AGGGATGAAAAACTTTGGGTAAAGCACCATTATTTAATTAGGTCGAAGAAAAGAAGATCTTCGATATTTAAAGCACCATTATTTCTTGATGGAGCTATTTATCCTTCATCCTTAAAAGTGATTCTTCCACCACTCCCTACTCCCGACTCCCGACTCCCTTTTTTCCAAAGATCTTCCACTCGATTATGGCAGCGCCCCAAGAAAGCCCGGCTCCAAATCCAGCGATCGCGACAATATCTCCTGGCTGGATTTGATCTTGGCGAGTAGCTTCATCTAACGCGAGAGGAACAGAAGCCGCAGAGGTATTGCCGTACTTTGCTATATTGCTGATGATCTTCTTAACCGGGATTCCTAAACGCTCAGCCACGGCCTCTAGAATGCGCTGATTAGCCTGATGAATTAGGAGCCAATCTACCTGCTCAATAGTAAGATTTGCTCGGAAAAGGGCTTTTTCGATCGCTTCCGGGACTCGTTGGACAGCAAAGCGGTAAATCTCTCGTCCATTCATCGTCATAGGTTGATAGGCACCTTGCTCAATAGTGAGGCTATCAATCGAGGTTTGAGCCTGAGCTTGATAGCTTAAATTAAGATAGTGGTTCTGGGTGCCATCCGTATGCAGTTGAAAACCGAGAAGATGGTCATGTGTACTAGCTTGCAGGACTACTGCTCCTGCTCCATCACCGAAAAGAACACAACTACCTCGATCGGTCCAATCTACCCAGCGTCCGAGAGCATCAGCACCGATAAGAAGGATATTTTGATAAGCACCAGTGCGAACAAACTGAGCCGCCGTCACCAAACCAAAGACAAAACCAGAGCAAGCGGCGGTTAAATCAAAAGCCACAGCTTGAGTAGCTCCCAACTGCGCTTGAATTAGGCTGGCGCTACCGAATAAATCATCAGGTGTAGATGTAGCCAAGATGATTAAATCTAGCTGGCTTGGAGCTAAACCTGCCATAGCGATCGCATTTTGTGCCGCTTGAGTAGCGATTACCGTTAGTGAATTCCTCGGCTCAAGCAGATGACGACGACAAATGCCCGTTCGACTTTTAATCCATTCGTCAGAGGTAGCCACTACTTGACTAAGCTGATGGTTATCCAGATAAGTAGAAGGAACAGCCGACCCAGTTCCTGTCAGTATGATTCCTTGTTTTACGGGTAATTTCATGTTGTTTGTTGTTTGTTGTTTGTTATTTGTTGTTTGGCTTGCCCTGAGCTTGCCGAAGGGTTGTTTGTTGTTGGTCAAGAATACAAACAACTATTAGATTTTTTAGTTTTGGTTGTTATACCATTTCTTTATGAAGATGCGCTGCCATAGCCTGTGCAGACAGGCTTGGTTTGTGTAGCCCCAGTCTTCTAGACTGAGGGAAAATAAAGTGCAATATCATAGAGATTTGGTGGTTAGCTGTTTGTCAAAAATACAAACAACAAACAACAAACAACAAACAACAATTACATTTACTAAACCTCAAACTTTTTAAAGACCAAGCTGACATTGTGACCCCCAAAACCAAAGGAATTAGAAAGAGCAACGTCTACCCGTTGAGTTCGGCTCAGATTTGGAACATAATCTAGATCGCAGGCTGGATCGGGATTCTCTAGATTAATCGTCGGTGGAATCGCGTCTGTGGCGGTTGCCATCGCCGTAGCAACCGCCTCGATCCCTCCCGAACCTCCTAGAAGATGACCAGTCATCGATTTTGTGGAACTGATGGCGACTTGAAAGGCATGGTGTCCCAACGCTTCTTTGATAGCTAAGGTTTCTGTGACATCATTGGCGGATGTACTGGTGCCGTGAGCATTGATGTAGCTTACTTGATTGGGAAACAAACCCGCATCTTTTAGTGCTAGTTCCATCGCGGTGGCTGCGACTTTACCTCCAGGTACGGGAGCTGTCATATGATAGGCATCACAGGTTAGACCATAGCCGACAACTTCTGCATAGATTTTGGCATGACGGTCTAGAGCAGATTCTAGCTCTTCTAGGAGTAGAATTCCGGCTCCTTCTCCCATGACAAAGCCATCGCGATCGCGATCAAAGGGACGAGAGGCACGAGTGGGTTCTTCGTTGCGAGTTGACAACGCTTTAGCGGCTGCAAATCCAGCAACAGATAAAGGAGTGACTGCTGCTTCTGTGCCACCGCAGATCATGGCCTTGGCATAGCCCCGTTGAACTAAACGAAAGGCTTCTCCTACTGCATTGGAACCCGCAGCACAGGCGGTAACTGTACAAGAATTTGGGCCTTGAGCTCCTAGATGTATGGCTGTGAGTCCAGCAGCCATATTAGCTATCATCATCGGAATCATAAACGGACTGGAGCGGTCAGGGCCACGATTGAGATAGATTTCTTGTTGGTCTTCCATCACTTTAATGCCACCAACGCCAGAACCAATCATTACTCCAACTTGAGTGGCGTTGAGCTCATTGATCTCAAGTCCGGAATCTGCGATCGCTTGTTGACTAGCACAGATTGCAAATTGGGCAAAGCGATCAGTGCGTTTAGCTTCTTTGCGATCTAAATAATCACAAGGGTCAAAATTCTTAACTTCTCCTGCAATTCGACAAGTATGACGAGAGGCATCAAATAAAGTAATCGGTCCGATGCCACTGCGTCCTTCTAGGAGTCCCTGCCAGTATTGTGTTACTGTGTTTCCCACAGGGGTAATGGCTCCTAGACCTGTAATTACCACTCGTTTTAATTCAAGTGACATAAGTCTAAACTCCAGTTTTGTGGAACATGATGGCCATTCCAGTTCGGAAACTAAGCCAATAGCCAAAAAGCGCGTAGAACAGGTATTTGTAACACGTTAGTGCTTTCCAGGGTGCGATCGCTTCGTAGAGAACGTCTATCGGGCCATCAAAGAGGCGTTGGTACTGATTCCAAGCACGAGTATTCACACTAAACCAAGGTGTATCGTGATAGGGGCGGTCAAAGTAATCTGCCGCTTCCCACCCTTGGCGACGCCCCAACAATTCCAGGGATTCACGAGTGTAAAGATGAAGGTGATAGGGGACATGTACCTCGTTATAGAAATCAGATACATTAGGTCGGTTGAGGTCAATATTAGCCGCGTTTGGTGTGCCGATTAGAATATAACCACCAGGAGCGAGAAGACTATTTAACTCACGCAATAGTGCATCAGGGTCTTCAACATGTTCGATTACATCTTGGAGCAGAATGTAATCGAATGGTCCACGTTGGAGGATTGTTGGATTGCCAAAACTTTCTTTTGAACCGTAAGGGTCATATCCGTAACAATTGGCATAGCCTCGTCGTTGTAGATACTGTATAAACAGACCATTGGCACAACCATAATCAAGGAACGAGTGAGTCTTAGAAAAACCACTCCTTTTCAGTTGTTGGTATAGATTTCCATAGCAAAAACGATAAGGCCATGTTAATGTTGCCTGAGCAATAGGGTATTCCGCGTAGTAGTGGGGGAGATCGACAACATCTAGACAATGAATGGTCTTGCAATTAGGGCATCGCCACACCTTGAATGTTTCATCCTTATAAGGTCTTACGTTACAAGAAAACTCTACAAAAGCGGATTCGTCATTCGGATCGATATGATGGTTGCAGATTAAACAGTCAAGGCGTTGTTTGCTAATTTTTCGGTTATCAAGTTGGGATGGAACCGATTTATCTAGAAGGCTAATACTTGAGGCAAATTCATTCATTTTTTGCAGTTTTACCTAACAAATAAGAAAAGGACTGAAGAACGTGATGGAATTTTAGTTACCTTTTGCTGATGCTTACCAAAGTTTTAGAATCCTGATTTATTCCCAATAGATTCTGATAGTACTGATGAAGATTTTGACATCCTTGCTCAGTAGTGAACTGATGGGCATCTCGCAAGCCGCGCTGAATAATTTCTGTGTTGTCGCTTAATAACGCTTTATGAAGGCAATTAGTTAATCCTTCAACATCGTTAGGTGGGACGAGATACCCATTTACACCATCACGTATGTACTCAGACACAGCACCGCTATCGACACTTATAGCTGGAACACCTGAAGCCATTGCTTCTACCACTGTTCGCCCGAACGTTTCGTAAGGTGAAGGGCTGCAAAATACATCAGCTGAAGCTAATAAATTAGCTTTCATTTCTCCAAGAACAAACCCTGTAAAGTGGACATGGGGAATCTTTTCGGCAAGACGTTTTAATTGGTTAACAACATCGACAGGCCCATCTCCATTAATAATTAGAGAACAATTAGGTTGTCTATGTTTTAATCTTGCAAAGGCTTCGAGCAGTAAATCTACTCGCTTCTCGAAGGCAATACGACCCAAGAAAGTCACAATTTTGTGATCTTTTTCTTCAGTACTTAACCAGGGTTCTAACCATTTGCGATGCCGACGACTGGGGCTATAGCTAGAAACATCAATACTGTAAAAGGGTATTGTATCAACGTTGGTAATTCCCATTTCTTGACAACTGCGGCTGGCGGCAGTACTAGAACATAGCGTCACATCAAACTCACGGTATAGGTAGCTTGGTAAATTAAAACTACGAGCACTATTTCGCAACCACTGCCAACCGGGATAAGCGGCTGAAAAATTGTAAAGATCAGTATGGTATTCGGCTATGTATGGAATGTGATGCTTTCTTGCATAGTCCTTACCTGGCAATTGCCATGTGCTTAACAAGAAAAAGCGCTCTACGTCCGTCATGATAATCAAATCAGGCTGATAATAGGCAAGCTTGTTGTTGATTTGATTGGCAGCGAGAAACTTGGGAACATGAGTCAGTTTATAAGGCGGCCAAGGTTTTGAGGGGTAACGTTCAATAATCAATTTTCCGTCTAAATTGGATACAGGCAATCCAGAACTTAACTCATTTTGCCAATCGGGTGCAAATACAACCACACGATACATATCTTGCTTGGCAAACCATTGGGCGCGCTCCAAATTGAAGTGAGAAACACCGCTCACATCTGGAGGAAAGCCTGTAACCAGAAAAGCTATGGTATAGATTCTTTGAGACTTCATCAAGTTCACTCCTTATTATTGTTCAAAGCAAGCAGAAATTAGCTCAGCAAAATTAAACTTGTATAGGGAGTAGGGATTGACTATTTCTTGCATTACGCAACACAACTGCAAGTTAGTATGAAGTTTGAAGGATGAAGATTTCCAAGTGTTCTGGGTTAGAAAACCCATTAAAGTTAGACAGTAATTAAGCGTTTGTAGTTAAAAATCCTCTTCAACCAATAGCACAGGAAATCTTTTCATCCTTCATCCTTCATCCCTCATCCTTCATCCCGACGCTCCTTACGTCGCTACCGCTGCGCTATCATCCCTCATTAAGAATTGCTACCAATTAACTGACCATCATGACTGCTGTTGGGGCTTCCATAAAACCACTGCGAATGAAGTACGAGAAATAGGTATTAAGCAATTTCGAGTCTACGCGAGGACAAACGATGGAAGTACCAGCTAATTTAGCTACTGTTTCCTGGCAGTTTAGCTTGACTCTTCTTTGACCTAAACCTGCAAAAGTCAGTTGTTCTTCAGACCATCTGCGGAGAAAGAAAGGTAAGAGACCACTTAAGGCATTGTTTCCAGAACTGGCAGTTTTAATTAGCTCTGCTTCCCATTCTTCATAGGAAACCTGGCGAACTGGATAGCCAAAACTATCGATCCATTTAGCCACTTTATTCCAGCTTGAGTAATTAGGATTATTTAAGTGAAAAGCATTTCCTAGCGACTCTTTCTGCTGTGATAGATAGACAATGGCTCGGCTTACATAGTCCACCGGAACAAGTGTTAGACCACAGTTCATATTGGGGATGCTACCCAGCTGAATACAGCCTTTAATAAATCGGCAGGTAAAATCATCTGTATTCCAGATACCTGTTTGGCTGTCTCCGGCTATTAAGGGTGGTCTGTATATAGCAACTGGAAGTCCTCGGTTACGGGCGATTGTTACTAACTTCTCTGCTACCCATTTACTTTGGGTATAACCTAGGTCTATTCCATCGGTATGAATAATTGGCTCTGTTTCTTTTACCTGTGTTCCGTAATAACCCGATGAATCAAAAACGGCATCAGTAGAAACGTAATGGAGGGGTTTGACTTTAAATTGACAAGCCAGCCTGAGTATTTCCTGCGTACCTAGAACATTAGTCGTTTTTAAGGTTGAATAAGGGTACACAAAATTCAAGACTGCCCCATTGTGATAGATGACATCAATCAGGCTTGCCATCTTGTCGAACTGTTCGGCTGAAAGACCCAATTTAGGCTGAGATAAATCACCAAGAACTGGAGTAATTCTGGCTCTGTACTGCTCCTTCCACAAGAAGTAAGATTCTAGGTTATTTTGGATTTTCCTCATGCCTAATCCGGCATCGGCAGCACGAACTAAACAGTAGATGTTTGCTTCAGTTTGCTCAAGGAGTTCATGGAGTAAAAAGGCTCCTAAGAAACCCGTTGCACCAGTCAAGAAGATGGAAGCTAGTTCTGTGGGATGAGCATTTGCCGCGTCAGGATAGATGGACTCGTCTAGGACAGCTTCGTCGTTGAGATTCAGGACATTTACTGTAAAGTCGAAGGTGGAAACATCGGGCGTAAGTTGCTTGAGTAATAGTGCTGCAAGCATGGTGATGTTGGAGGCTTGCATGAACTCCATTACGGGTAATTCCACCTGTAATTGAGAGCGAAGCAAGTTGACAAGTTCGACTGCCATTAGTGAGTCCATGCCCATGTCAAAAAGACCTTGCTGTGGATCTGGCAATTGAGATAGCCTCAGTACTTTGGCGACTTCATCTTGCAGGTAAGAGATGAGGATGGAGTGGCGATCGCTTTTTGCATTCCCAAAGGGTAGCGTCTTGTCTGTAGAATCACTCCCTGCCGCCTCCAATCGCAGTAAAATCTCTGACTTTTGCACTGTCTGCGGCGCTACAGCTTCCCGTGAGTGCACCTCAAGCAATTCTAAGAGTGACCGTTTTCCTCTGGCTTCATAAATGTCTTTGAATACAGCCCAATCGACATTAGCTACGGTTGCCTGAACACAATCTGACTTCAGCAGGTATTCTAATGCGGCGATCGCATATTCTGCCTGCAATCCCTTGACTCCCATCCGAGTCAACAACGTCTGGAACTCTTCTAACGCCATGCCACCACCAGCCCACGGGCCCCAATTGACGCTCAAGGCAGGTAGTCCGAGTCCTTGACGATAGTGAGCTAACACATCCAGAAAATGATTTGCCGCTGCATAATGGGCTTGTCCCCTAGACCCCCATACTGATGAAATTGAGGAGAAGCTAACGAAAAAGTCTAGCTTAATGTCCTGAGTCAGTTGATGCAGAATCCAGGTTCCGATCACTTTCGGGCGAAGCACCGATTCAAGGCTGTTAAAGTCCATCTCTTTGAGCGCTTGATATCCAGGAACACCAGCCGCATGAACAATACCTCGCAGCGGTGGCATCGATGCCCTAACCTGCTCAAGCACCTTCATCATGTCCTCTTGATTAGACACATCTGCCTGAGCCACTACAACCTTAACTCCTGCCTGCTCTAGCTGATTTAAGGTTTCCTGAGCCTGACTTGAAACCCCACGACGCCCAGTTAGCACTAATTGTTGAGCGCCCTGTGCCACCATCCACTGAGCAACCTTCAGCCCCAAGGCTCCTAAACCACCCGTCACCAGGTAGGTGCCATCCGATTGGAACGTCAATCCTCGCGATTGTGGCAGTTGCCTCTTGACTAAGCGGGCGACATAACGCTGCCCATCCCGAAAGGCTAAATGGTCTTCTTCTTGTGAATCCCCAATCTCTACTAACAGCTTTGTTGCTTCATCTTCAGTTGCCTCAGGGGCTAAATCGAGCATACCCCCAAAAAACTCCGAGTGTTCCAGAGCAATCACTTTGCCCAGTCCCCACAAGGGAGCTTGAGCCACTTCCGGAAGCGAGGAACCGACTGGCATTGCATTTCGTGTCACTAACCACAGTCGGGGTGTAACTGACTGATGCTGCTGTAGGGGCATTAGCGTTAATGCCCGGTGTGCTGCACAATGCTCAGCTATAGCAACGTTAGAAGCATCAGCATTCGCCACTACGGCTTGCAATAAATGCAGTACACTACCAACACCTAGAGTTTGAGCCTGTTCTAGAGAGGGGATGGTTAACTCATCTGCCCATTGAGCCTCTAAACTCCACAGGTGGACTACTCCTTGTAAAGGTGGAGCGAGAGGGCTTAAAGCCTCTTGGAATAGACGCTCGAAGTCTGCTGAACTGGAAGGATTGATACTCCAAGTTCCGGTTTCTTTGGTTTGATAGGTGTCACCAGCATAGACCAAAATGCAGTTGTGACCGCGATCGCGCAACAGTTTAGCTAAGGTTTGTCCTACACCTCCCAGGTCAGATAAAATCAGCCAACTACCCGGTTGATGGAGCTCGCTTTTCTGTGCGATCGCTGTTAACTGACGCGGCTTAGGCTGCCACTGTACCTCATACATCCAATCTTGAATCGATGCGGCATTTTTCTGTTGTTGGTTTTGCTGAACTAATACTTCTAGCAACTTAGGCAGTAATTTCAACTCATCTTCTTGAAGCTTCACTGCTGTTTCTAAATGCCGAACTAACTGTTGAGTATCTCCCTGGTTGAGAAGGTTAATGATGGAAGTTTGAACTGTTTCTTGAGATAAGTTTCCGGCTTTTGAGTGCTCATTGTCAGCAAATTCCACCCAATAGCGCTCTCGCTGAAATGGATAGGTTGGCAGTTGCAGACGGCGACGAGAATAATCTTGGTCAAAGCTGAACCAGTCTACTGACGCTCCACGCAGGTACAATGCCCCTAAACTCTGGAGAATCTGTTGCCAATCCTCTCGCCCTGGGTACAAACTGGGCAGCCAAACTCCCACTCCTTCTGGCAAGCAGTAGCGGCCCATTCCTAACAAGATTGGCTTAGGTCCAATCTCCACAAACAGTTCATAACCCTGCTGATGAAGACTCTCCATGCCCTGGGTGAATCTCACCGCTTGCCGCACATGACGACACCAATAGTCAGGGGTGGTTACTTCATCTGTGGCGAGTTCCCCAGTAACATTGGAAATTAACTTGATGCGTGGGGAAGAGTAAGCTACTTGTGCGGCAACCTGCTCAAAAGCAGGCAGCATTGGCTCCATCAAGGGAGAGTGGAAGGCATGGGAGACGTTTAATCGTTTAGTCTTGATACCTTTCTCTTTCAGGGCAGCGATTATAGCTTGACAATGACCAGAAATAATGGTATTGATTGGGCCATTAACAGCAGCGATCGCGACTACGCTGTTCCGTCTGGTTAAGGGGTCTTCTTGGATGTAGGGCTGAATGACTGCGTTGACTTGCTTCTCGTTAGCAAACACAGCCACCATCTCACCATCTGGGGGCAGAGACTGCATCAGGCGCGATCGTTCGGCAATCAATTTCAGACCATCTTCGAGGCTGAATACACCTGCCACACAGGCAGCAACATATTCTCCCACGCTATGACCCATAACCACTGACGCTTCTATGCCCCAGGATTTCCATAATTGGAAGAGTGCATACTCTAGGGCAAATAAGGCAGGTTGGGTGTAAGCGGTCTCATCTAGAGGAGAATTTATCCCTGGTTCGGGATAGAGGACTGACAGCAGGGGCTGTTCTAGATAGGGACGCAGAATTTGATCGCAACGGTCGAGGGCTTCTCGGAAGATGGGTTGGGTTTCGTAGAGTTGGCGTCCCATGCCGATGTACTGAGAACCCTGACCAGTAAATAAAAATGCTATTTTTGGGCGCTTCTTGCTGTTGACCTGACCATGTACTAGTCCAGGTGTTTCTTTACCAGCCGCGAAAGCGGAGAGTGACTCTTGCAACTGGGCGCTAGATTCAGCTACGACAGCAAGGCGGTGGTCAAAATGCGATCGCCCCGTATAGGCAGTAAAGCCCACATCCGCTAAGGATACATCAGGATGAGCGGTCAAGAACTCTTGGTAACGTTGTGCCAATTCCCTCAGAGCCTTCTGTGTTTTTGCCGAAAGAGTCAGCAGGTGGGCAGGACGTTCTATAGATTTTGGATTCTGCTGAGCATCACCCAATCTATAATCGGTTGGCGCTTCTTCCAGGATGGTGTGACAATTGGTGCCACCAAAACCAAACCCACTAATCCCAGCTAAGCGGCGTTCTGTACCCGCAGACCAAGACTGGCACTCGGTTGGAATCGAAAAGGTTGTCCCTTCCAAAGAAATATATGGATTGAGCTGTTTCAGATGCAGGTGGGGTGGAATTTCCCGATGTTGCAGCGAAAGTACCACCTTTATCACGCTAGCCATCCCCGCCGCTGCTTCCAAATGACCAATATTGGTCTTGACCGAACCAATCCAACAGGGCTGATCTGGCTCCCGACCCTGCATTAAAACAGCTTTTAGGGATTTGACTTCGATGGGGTCTCCCAAAGAGGTGCCCGTACCGTGAGCTTCAACATAGCTAATCTGCGCGGGTGCCACTCCAGCATTGTCCAAGGCTTGACGAATGACCGTCTGCTGGGAAGGTCCATTGGGTGCTGTAAGTCCATTGCTGAGACCATCTTGGTTAACTGCCGAGCCTCTGATAACTGCTTGTACATTATCTCCATCTCTGAGAGCTTCTGATAGACGCTTGAGGATGACGACACCGCATCCTTCCCCCCGAACATAACCATCCGCACTAGCATCAAAGGTCTTACAACGACCATCAGGTGCCATCATTCGAGCATGAGAGTAAGTGATGTTTGGATCGGGAGTCAACATCAGAGTGACGCCACCAACCATGCACAGATTAGACTCTCCAGTCTGCAAACTCCGGCAAGCATAATGCAATGCCACCAAAGATGAAGAGCAAGCCGTTTCGAGCACCACACTTGGTCCACGCAGATTCAGGATGTACGAGAGGCGATTAGCAGCAATGCAGAGTGTATTGCCAGTGCCGTCGTAGGCGTTTACCAGGTCTAAATCCTTGCCGAGCAATCGGCAATAATCGTAATTGCCGATCCCAATAAACACCCCAGTCTGACTACCCGCGAGCTTGTCTGGTGCGAGTCCGGCATTTTCTAGGGCTTCCCAGGCTACTTCCAAAAGCAGCCTTTGCTGGGGGTCCATTCGTTCTACTTCGCGGGGGGAAATTCCAAAAAAGCTAGGCTCAAACTGATCGACCTGTTCCAGAAAACCACCCCAGCGAGTGTTCATTTTTCCTGGTGTACCTGGTTCCGGGTCATAGAATCTTTCGAGATCCCACCGCTCTTTTGGCACCTCAGTGATGGCATCCACACCATTACGCAAGAGCTGCCAGAAAGATTCGGGATCTTTTGCTCCAGGAAAACGACAACCAATGCCTATAATTGCTATGGGTTCCACTTCAAAGCCTCTAATTTTCAGTAGTTGTGCTTGTGTGCCAGCCGAGCGCTACGGGAGTTATCAATCCAGCTGTTTGTCATTCGCCAGAGTGAGTAACTCTGATGTGAAAGCCGACGCTCGAAAAGCTGTTTGGATAGCGGTTGGCTACTTCCTTTAGGCGACAGATCTAGAGAAGCGATCGAATGCCTTGATGTTATTTTGGAGAGCCTTACTAATCGAGCCTCCTGAAGCCATTAATCCCATGTTGCGGTTAATTGGCCAAAGGTAATCAATCGGATCAAAAAGCCGACGCAAATCTGACAGGAGGCGTTGGTGATACTTGAACGTCAAATGGAAGCCATCGTGTTCGTGACACACACATTTCTCCAGCCACTCAAGTGCTTCTTGAGCAGACATATCAAATACAGGAGATTGCAGCAGCCTGTAATACGAGAGTAGGAAAGTGTCATCACTTCGGAATATGGCAGGTATTCCACCAGAAAGACCACTCAATCCGACACTTTGCGCTCTGTAAATTGTTAGATTAGCTAAGAAATTCTCGTAGGCTGTTGGTTTCGAGAAGTCTTTGTACAAATCTTGAGCAATCAACTGAGACGTTGTAGTGTGGAAAGCTTCATCCATCATATGGAAGTGGGAAACCGCTAGTGGGGCAGGAATAAACTCACCTTTCTTTTCTACTTCCCTGTAATATTGGGAATAGCGGTATTCATAATTCTTGATCAGCATATTCGCCATGAATCGCGTCACGTAAAAGACGCACGAGATAAACGGCGAACTTCCGCAGTTCAAGGTAAAAAACTGTAGCAGCGGTCGAGGCGCTAATTGCCCCAACAAACCAGTTGTTTGAGCTGGGAGCGACTCACCTTTCTCTTCTAATTCCCTCAGATACTGGGAATAGTAGTGTGCTTGATTTTTTAGCAGCACCTTATTGGTAACGAAGCGAAAAGCGGAATCCTGAAACGCAGACAAAGGAGAACTTTGTAAGTTAAAAGTCAAGAACTGGAAACGAGGTCTATTTGCTAATTCTTGACGCCCATTACTTTTTTTGTAGGGGTTGCCTTGGATAGAAGCATTGAATCCTGTTTGACCTAGCAGAGCTTTTTTCGTCTTGTAACCAATCATGTGGAAAGCATGAATATGGTGACGTTCCTGAGCTGTTTCAAGATCTAGTTCTTGGCAGAGCGTTTCGTAACCCCCCATGGCTCCAAAAACGCCAGCTGTTACCTGATTGTAAAGTACGGCATTAGCTTCGGTAGCAGCAGTCTGGTTATACTGTGTAGCCCAATAAAGATGATTGAGAGCTAACTTTTGTGAGGGAGAAGCTTGTTCATAGAGTGGGGTACCGTAGAGCAGTGAAAGCTCAGGCTCACTCCAATAATGATTGCTGTTGCTACTGTAATTAAAGTTCTTGTCTAGTTCTTCAATTTTCTCCGTGAAGTCAGATTCAGTGTTGCGTCGATAGTTGATTTCTGTTAGTTTCAGATGCTTCTTTACCTTGTCCTCAGGTAAAGTAGAAACTTGGTTGTCCGGAGTCGGTTCTTTGATAGGGTCTACCATGATGTTCTACTAAAAGTGAATAGTGCAAGTCTTGATTTATGCTTCACTCAGGAGGCTGACGCACTTACTTGAAATTACTCAGCTAAATGCTGAGCTAAAGCCTCAATAGTGGGGTAATCGTATAGTAGGGTTGGATCAATTTTTTGCCCCATCCAATCCTCTAGATCACCAGTCATCCCGACTGCCGCCGAAGAATCTAAACCATATTGATCAAAGGGAATCGTGACGTAAACTTCATCCGGATCGATTTCTAGCAGTTGAGCCAGATAAGAGACTATCCAAGCTTGAATTTCTGCTTTTGATAGTGGCTCATTGGGTGCATCGCTTTGATTATCAGCTTTGAAACTTTCCGCAGTCGTAGGCATCGTTTTTACTTGAAGATTCTGGATTTCCATGGTTTAGACCTTCAGAGTTTTAATTAACTCTCTCTTATGGTTCTCGGTTGTACTGATAGCTGAGGAGAAGCTGCCAGAAAAATGAGGAATTTAGTTGATAGTTAAATTTTTGGTCAACTCAGTTAAAAATAGAAGTTGAAGCAAGAAGTTATTTTCTATACCTTTCTATTTTTAACTTTGTTTTGAAGGATGGTTTGTGAAAGTTTACTCTGGTTTCCCAAGGTTTATCGTATCTTTTGCTCAGAGTGTGTTAAGTTGATTGCACTCTTAAACCCTTGACCGAATTTACAGAGGTTAGTGTTCTTTCATCCGTCGAAACTTCCCTTTGCCCGAAACCCTGTGATGCTGGCAGTTTCTTAGGCATTTTCCTAGAACTTTTACTTACGGTGCTCCTCTTGAAAACATCTTATAAGATGCCGGATGCGGTTGAAATAAACAATCTTTTGATCGGACTAACAAATCTTTTGTACTTGTACTTGTTTGTGTTGATACCAAGTTGCAGTTAAGAAAGAGAGTGGGAGAGGGGGAGAATCTCTCAACTCTTGCTCCAGAATGGGGCAAGAAACTTCATCCTTCGGCTTCTCTCAGAGTCAACCTTTCGGCAAGCTCCCTTCGACTTCCAAGAGGGCATCACCCTCTCACCCCCTCACAAAGGCTAGTGGCGATGGGCGATTCTCCAGGCATGAGGAGTTGTCCCATGTAGTTGGCGAAACTGGCGGAAGAAATGAACTACATGGTGATAGCCCACTTGAGCAGCAATCTGTTCCACTACTTGATTGGTTTCTAATAGCAAAGAACGTGCAGCTGCCATTCGGCGTTCGATAATCCAGCGTTGTACGGTTTGTCCGGTTTGGCGTCGTGTCAGGCTAGTTAAGTAAGCTGGGGAGTAACCCACTGCCTGGGCTACGTCGCATAGGGCAATGGCTTGGTGATAATTTGCCTCGATAAAGCGAAAGACTTCACTTAACGGGGGGTCAGATGGCAAATTTAACTGAGGGACAGTGGCGAATGTTATAGGGCCTGTCGATGATGGCTGTGGGACTGGCTGGGGCTGTGCAGCGTACCACTGCTCAAGGAGGGTTTGTTTTTTTAATTGAACCGCGATCGCCTTCACTAATTGCTCTATAGTACAGGGCTTTGTCAGATAGTCATTCGCTCCTAGCTCCATGGCTCTCCGGAGGTGACTCCGATACCCTTTGGTCGTAACAAAAATAAATGGGATAATTGCTGTGCTAGGGTCTTGGCGTAGCGTAGTCAAGACACCGTAACCACTCAGTTGTGGCATCATAATGTCGCAAATGATCAAATTAGGTAACTCTTCTCGTGCCCGCTGCACACCAACTCGACCGTTATCAGCACTAATAGTATCGAAACCATGAGCTTTAAGACCTTCTAGAAAAAAGTCTCGGCTATTTGCTTGATGGTCAATCACTAGAATTTTTTTCACTGTCTCCTCTCCTATGTACACCCCGTTTTACTAAAAAGTTGAGTCAATGCTTAGAAAACCTGTTTACGATTCAGCAGTCAACAATCAACAGTCAACAGTTCTTGCACGTCCACTTAGAGTATGAACTCAGTGGATTTTTTGGCGGCTATTTTGGCTTCTATTGTTTCGGCTTTAGGCATCTTGACATCCCAAACCAAGCCGACGAATTCTAGAGCGCGAATCACCCAAGCACCTATGTCAATTTGCCACCACTTCAGCCCAACAATCGCAGAGTTTGGAAAAGCATGATGGTTGTTGTGCCACGACTGCCCCCAAGTAGGGATGGCTAACCATAGATTGTTCGTGCTGTAATTGTCCGTATCAAAAAGGCGGCCGCCATAGACATGACAGATGGAGTTGATGCTCTGTATAAAATGATGTCCTAGGAAGACTCGAACTAACCCTCCCCAAATCAATCCCTGCAAAGCTCCTATCCATGTTCTTGACAGAACCCCTCCGATGACAGTGGGGATGACAAGACCTAGGATTACCCAATATTGTTGCAATTGATTGACCTTAGCAATCACAGGGTCTCGAAGCAAGTCTTTAGCAAAGAGCATAGAATTTGTGATCTGGCCGTCTAAAGTCCAGCCCATGTGAGAATGCCATAGCCCCCACAGTCGGCCGCGAATTCCATCCCCATGCAGATGAGGCGAATGAGGGTCACCAGGTAAATCAGTGTACTGGTGGTGGCGTCGATGATGAGCCACCCAGAAGGTGACACCGCCTTGAGCAGCCATCGCACCAAGGATGGCGAGGATAACTCGGACAGCAGTAGTAGTTTGGAACGCCCGATGTGCAAAGTGCCGATGAAAACCCACTTCAACACCGAGTATGGTCAAAGCGTACATGCTGACCAATAATCCTACTTCTATGGGACTAATCCCAAATCGCCAAATTAATCCAATTGCAACGATCAAGCCGAGAGAAGGAATTAAGGCTGTGAGTAAGGACAACCGTTTGTAGATCGTTTGTAGGTAATCATTGGATATGGTTAGCTTTTGCCTTTGATGTGAATCCTCAAGCCACTTAACGTCTGTTGGGTTATCAGACTTCTGAATATCCGTGGTATCGCGATCTTCATTCATAGTTAGTTGCCAGCCGATAGTTTCTGGAATACGGATTCGATCTCAGCTTGCAGATGTAAGAACTTAGCTTTGCCCTGAGGCTGCTCGCTCCAATCCTGCACAACATTCAAACTTCCAGAAAGAAATCCTGACCGACAGGCATAGCGCTGAATCTTGCCACTCGATGTCTTGGGAATACTTCCAGTCTTCACCAGTACCATGGCATAAACTTGTAGAGCGTGTTCTGCTGCTACAGCCCGACGGATATTCCCTACCACCTCGTTCACATTCAGTTTCCGCAGGTAACTGCGCTCTACTTCCTGAACAACGACCAATCGCTCTTCGCTCTTGACCTCTACCGTAAATGCAGCTCCACAAGCCGGTCGCAATGCTGGATGACTTTTCTCTACGGTCAGTTCAATATCTTGGGGATAATGGTTTTGTCCCCGGATGATCATCATATCTTTGATGCGCCCTGTGATAAACAACTCGCCATCTTGCAGAAATCCCAAGTCCCCCGTACGCAGATAGGGTCCGAGAGTTCTTTCTGTTTCGCGATCGCCTAGATCTGCAAGATAACCATGAAAAGTCTGTTTTGTTTCCTCAAATCGATGCCAATAACCCTGAGCTACACTTAACCCTGACACCCAAATCTCTCCCACTTGATTATCTGGACATGGGGTTAAAGATTCCGGGTCAACGATCAAAACTTTCTGCTCTAACAAGCTCTGACCACAACCTACAATTGTCCGTGTGCCCTCCCGCTCACTAGCCGCAGCCACTACCCGATTTTGCTCAAGTGCTTCTCCATCAACGTGGCGAACAATGGGAGGAGCTGTTTTCAAACCTCCGGAAACAATCAAGGTCGTTTCAGCCATCCCGTAGCAGGGGAGAAATGCCTCTCTTCGGAAGCCACAGGACTCAAAAGTAGCTGCAAATTGCTCTAGTGTGTGTGCGCGGACAGGTTCAGCACCAGTAAACGCTAGCTCCCAGCTACTCAGGTCAAGATTCGCCAGTTGTTCAGGCGTAACCTTATTAATGCAAAGCTCGTAAGCAAAGTTAGGTCCACCGCTAGTCGTTGCTTTAGAGTTAGAAATAGCCTGTAGCCAGCGTAACGGCTTTTGCATAAACGCCACAGCTGGCATCAAAATCGTCGGGGCACCAACATACAGCGGTTGCAGCACTCCCCCAATTAACCCCATATCGTGGTACGGCGGTAGCCAGCTTACACCTCGACTGTTAGGTGTATCACCAAAACACTTATGGATTAAAGCCAAGTTGTGCAATAGGTTGCCGTGGCTCACCATAACGCCCTTCGGTGTACCTGTAGAGCCGGACGTGTATTGGAGAAAAGCTAGAGTGTTGCTGCTCACTTCCGGTTGCTGCCATGCTTGAGCTAGATCGCTAGCAATATCATCTGTAGTTAGCCACAGCAACTTAGTCAATTCTGGATTGTCGGATTCACGATTGTGTATGGTATCCCAGAGGGATGTCGTGGTGAGCGCTACCGTTGCCTCGGCATCTGCCACGATCGCCTGTAACCTGGACATATTTTGGTTACGTCGGGGTGGATAAGCGGGGACGGCAACAACTCCGGCATATAAACACCCAAAGAAGGCTGCAATGAACTCCAAACCTGGTGAGTAGAGTAGCAAGGCACGAGAGCCAGTGGCACCCAGATTCTGAAGCCGACATGCGATCGCACGCGCCTGTCTATCTAATTCCAGATAAGTCAGCCTACCTGTTTCTGTTTCCCCATCTGGCAAAAAGGTATAAGCAGTAGAGTTAGATTGATTTTGCGTTCTGTACCTCAGTAGGTCTACTAAAGTTGAAACTTCATGTTCGGTGTCGATCAAACTATCGAAATAAACAGGCATCCTTTCCTCCCTGAGCAATATCTTCAAATACCTGCTCCCTATTGGTTTAAGCTCAGTTTTATTACAAAATAATTTGACCGAACTTAAAATAACGAAACCTAGTACCAACAGTTAATTCGTTCACTTGTAGAGCAGAAATTTCTTAGAGGCTATTGAGCATTGTTGTCTGAAACTTTATGGAGCAACGTAACTCATTTATCCCTCTCCTGACTAAACGATGGTCTTTTCAAGGTTCAGTATTTCAATACCGTTAGATTTAAGCCAGGGGAGATCGCGGAGTTAAGAACTAACTTAAGTTCGGTGAAATTTAAGCCAAAAAAGATCGGGGAGTTAAGACCTAACTTAAGCGTTTAAAACAGCTAGAGTGCCCTCCAGCAGTAAGAAATCACGTTCAGCCACTCAAATTTTTTACTCAAACTGGCTAACCTAAAACTTTAGGTTAGTGCTAAGCTGATACGCATCTAAAGATTTGCCTAATTCCCGATTAGACACCATGAGCGATCGCTCACAATGAAGGAAAAACTTTCTCTTCTCCCCTACTCCCTACTCCCTACTCCCTACTCCCTATTTTCAAGTTAGGCGACGGGAAGATGATTTTTAGTTGGAACTAAGACTTGATTCTCCACCCTTTTTAAGGGGGGTTGGGGGGGATCGAAATCTGAAAGCGCAGGAGAGAAAACACGTCTAGCCTCCTCTCTCCCATCATTTCAGAACGCCGGTCAACTGCAATACACCAGACAGCTAAAGCCAGATTTTCAAAAATTGAAAACTATCAGGGAGACTCAGTTAACAAACTATGAAGCCTGATTCTATTTCACAACATAAACCCTTATTAAAGCCTGTGGGGCGATGGACTATTGTTGCTGTCGTTGCTACAGCTTTAGCCTTTAGCGGGGCTGCTTCTCAATATATTGTTCAATTCCGACGGGGTTCTCCATCTTCCTTGTCAAAGCCTTCAACCATCACTCCCACGATTAAAACCGTTTCAGCTTTAGGACATTTACGCCCAGAAGGAGAAATAACTTACTTATCTGCTCCTACTGTTCTTAATGGACTCGGTTCAAGTCGAGTAGCCCAACTTCTAGTAAAGGAGGGCGATAAAGTTGAAATCGGGCAAAAGATTGCGATTCTCGATAACTGGAAAAATCTCCAAGCCGCTCAAAAATTAGCTCTAGAACAGGTCAAAGTTGCTCAAACTGAGCTGGCGAAGGTGAAGGCGGGAGCAAAAACAGGAGAACTTGAAGCGCAAAAAGCAACCATTGCACGCTTAGAAGCTGACTTGCAAGGACAACTAACGGCTCAAGACAAAACGATTACACGTTTAGAGGCGGAGTTTAACAACGCTCAAACTGAGTATCAACGCTACGATCAGTTGTTTCAAAATGGTGCGGTTACAGCTTCTCAATTAGATAGCAAGAAGCTGACGATGAAAACTGCACAAGAGCAGCTAAATGAGGCTAAAGTTAATCGAAGCCGGATTGCAGCAACGCTTAAACAGCAGATCAAGGCCGCTCAAGCCACCCTAAACCAGACAGCTGAGGTTCGTCCGACGGATGTGCAGGCGGCTCAAGCTGCGATTAATCAGGCGATCGCTAATGTTGCTAAAACTCAAGCCGATTTAGACCTAGCATACGTTAGAGCGCCTATAGACGGACAAGTTTTAAAAATTTACAGTAGACCCGGAGAGACAGTGGGCAACAAAGGGATTGTTGCTTTAGGAAAAACCGAGCAAATGAATGTAGTTGCAGAGGTTTATGAATCAGATGTCAACAAATTAAAAGTTGGTCAACAAGTTACTGTTACGAGCAACGGATTTACAGGCAAAATATCTGGCAAAGTTACTCAAATCGGTCTACAAGTTAATACACAAGATGTCTTAAGTACTGAGCCAGCGGCAAATGTAGATTCTAGAGTTGTTGAAGTAAAAATTCGTTTAAACGCAGCGGATAGTCAGAAAGTTTCTACTTTAACTAACTTACAAGTTAAGGTAGCGATTGGTCTTTAACCGATGAATACTTAATTTTTAGTCAATCCACAATCTTTCCTAGTATTATGTCGCTGAAACGCTGACGATATGGGGATATTGGGTCAAGGTACGAGACCCAACATCTGACAAAAGAGGTGTCAATTTACTGAAACGCTGACGATATGGGTAGGTTGGGTCAAGGTACGAGACCCAACATCTGACAAAAGAGGTGTCAATTTACAATTCATAACTAATCAACCAGACATGACATAAGAGGAGAACGACGATGTTTGATATACCTTTAGCATGGCTGCAACTCAGTCGAGAAAAAACCCGTTTGCTAATTGTTTTGGCAGGTATTGCTTTTGCCGTTATTCTCATGTTTCTACAATTAGGCTTTCAATCAGCTCTTTATGACAGCGCGACACGACTACATCAAAATTTGCAAGGAGACTTGTTTTTGATCAGTACTCGCTCTAGGTCTCTGCCTTATATGAAACCTTTTTCTTGGCGTCGTTTATATCAAACCTTAAGCTTCGATGAAATTGAATCTATCAGCCCTATATATGTCGGGTTTAAAGAATGGCGAAATCCGTATAACGGCAACTTTAGAGCTATCTACGTTTATGGCTTTGAACCCGTAAAGTCTGTGTTTAATTTTCCTGAAGTTGCTCAATATTTAGACCAACTTAAAATCAAGGAAAATATTTTGTTTGATCGAGCTTCTCGCATAGAGTATGGACCGGTTGCTAAAGAATTTGGACAGGGAAAATTTATTACTACTGAGTTAAGTGGTAAACGAGTCAATGTTGTTGGTTTGTTTAACTTGGGGCCTTCTTTTGGGGCTGATGGGAATATCATCATGAGTGACTTAAACTTTCTGCGTGTATTTAGCGATCGCAAATTAGGAGAAATCGATATAGGTCTGATTCAGCTTACACCTCATGCGGATGTTAAAACTATCCTTAAGAAGCTAGAAACTAGCTTACCGAAAGATGTCAAAATCTTTGACCATCAAGGTTTTGTAGAATTTGAAAAAAAATACTGGAAAACAAGTACTGCTATTGGTTTTATCTTTACCTTAGGTGTAGCTATGGGCTTCATTGTTGGCACAGTTATTGTTTATCAAATTCTTTATACAGATGTTTCTGATCACTTATCAGAATATGCAACTTTGAAAGCAATGGGCTATAAAAATTTATATTTAGAGTTTGTAGTTTTCCAAGAAGCAATAATTTTAGGAGTATTAGGCTATATCCCAGGGTTTTCTCTTTCTTTAGGATTATACGATTTAGCCCAAAAATCTACTTTTTTACCTATTGAAATGGTACTTACTAGAGCTGTGTTAGTACTAATTTTAACGATTATCATGTGTTCAATTTCTGGTTTAATTGCTGTACGTAGAATGCGTAAAGCAGACCCCGCAGATATTTTTTAATTTTAGTTTTTCAATTCTTTTGTAGGTTGGGTTAAGCGTAGCGCAACCCAACAAAACTCCGATAAATGTTGGGTTTTGTTCTCAACCCAACCTACAATTTAAGCGATAGATAAAAAATTAAGATGATTGAGAGTATCAATTTTTGCAAATGTATAAACAATCAATTGTTTCAGTTAAATACCTCAGCCACTATTTTGGTAACGGTGGCTTACGCCGACAAATTTTGTCTAACATTAACCTGGAAATTCCTCCAGGAGAAATTATTATTTTGTCGGGACCGTCAGGCTCCGGAAAAACCACCCTGTTGACTCTAATTGGAGGATTGCGAACTGTTAGCGAAGGAAGTCTTAAAGTTTTTAATCAAGAGCTGCGGGGAGCTAGTGATGCACAATTAATGAAAATTCGTCGGCATATTGGTTATATTTTTCAATCTCACAATTTGCTGCGCTCTTTAACAGCTAGACAAAATGTCCAAATGTCAATTAAATTACACGAAAATGTGTCTAGCTTAGAAGCACGTAGAAAATCAGAAGCTGCACTTGAGGCTGTTGGGTTAGGTAATCGCTTCAATTACTATCCAGAGAACCTATCTGGAGGACAAAAACAACGGGTAGCAATTGCGCGTGCTTTAGTTTGTCATCCCAAGCTGGTTCTAGCTGATGAACCTACTGCAGCTTTAGACAGCAAATCAGGGCGAGATGTAGTAAAACTTATGCAGCAACTGGTTAAAGAACAAGGATGTGCTGTTTTAATGGTGACTCATGATAATCGTGTTCTTGATATTGCTGATCGTATTGTTCACATGGAAGATGGTCAATTAGTTACAACCCATCGCTCAATAACTCATACATGAAGAAGCTGTCACTCTTCAGGATGAAGCAACTGTAAATAAATATCCTTAAGTTTCTTCCTAACTGCCCGATCTTCGCTAGATAAAACTGTCGCGAACAGCCACACTTCTATTGATTAGGAGGAAAGTTCCGAATGAAAAATATTATGTTCAAAACTAAAAGCAAAATACCTAGATTATTAAAATCGCTATAACTCAACTGAGTTCTGAGAGTTCAATCTCAAAAAAAAAGAAACTGAGATGTTCAATAATCTGAAGCTAGATTCCAAATCAACAAGTGAGTAAATTACATGTTTGTGTGGTCAATCTAAATGGGGAGGAATATGTGGTTGTCAAGGGAGCTGTGCCGAAGTCTCTAAAGCTTCAGTTCAAAGTTCTCTGCGTACAACAAGAGTTGGAGATGAGTGCAGTCCTGGAAGATTTGATTGAGAAATGGATACAAGAAGATGCACCTATTCATGAATCTCCTGCCTATTTATCCGACTCCGACGAAGATTCTGAGGATGTTAAAGGATACATCCCAAAATCCTTAAAACTTCACTTCAAAACTCTCTGTACATTGAAGCGAGTTAAGATGCGTTCTATTCTGTATCAAATTATCCATGAATGGATACAGGAACAATGACAAGAAGTAGAGAGTAAACAGAGTAGGTTAGTAAATACGTAAAGTTTTTATCAGCAAATCATGTTAAAAGTATTAATTTATCCTACGTCGTCAATGGCGTGGGATTTTGTTGTTTGGCTTGCCCTGAGCTTGGTCGTTGCGGTTGTTGATTGTTTGTAAAAAAAAACGTAAGTAACTTATAAAAAAATCAATCTTAACTTAATCCTTAACTTCCTGATCTTCGCTGGATAAAACATGGTGAACTTGAAATACTTGACAACGAAAAGACCACATTTAGTAATGACAGCGTTCTGAAGTCTGACTAATTTTCTGTACAGTTCTCCGTAAAACTAACCTTCTTTATCTTTAGAGGAAACTAAATAAAGTGAGTGACCGTACAAATTTCCTGCAAACCTACACGCCTAATAGTGACGTTGCCGCAGGCATGAACCTCAGTCAAGTGATTTATGGTCGCACTGGCAACGATACTCTTCTTGGCTTCCAACCTCTTACAGCTAGTCCTGGTCAAATACAAACTGATGTTTTCATTGGCGATTTGGCAATAGAAGATCCCTCTTTTCGTCAGTGGAGTGACACATTTATTCTGGGTGACTCGACACAGGCTTACTATGACAACGGTAGCCCACAAACTTTTGGTTTAAATGACTTTGCTTCAATTGTTGATTTCAATCCGGCACAGGATTTCGTTCAGCTACACGGCACCTCAGCTGACTACCGACTGGTAAGTTTTGGATTTGGAGAAGCACTACTTCAGCAAAACCAAACTGGGTCTGACGTTATCGGCTTTTTTCTGGGGAATTCTAATTTAAGCTTAGACGGTAACTATTTTCAGTACGAAGGTTACACAGCACCAGAGACGGTAGTCCCCCAAATTCAGCAATTAGGAAGTTCGGGTTTTGACCTTACTCCAACTACTGCCACAGATCCCTCTGGCAATGTCTACATAGCAGGAGGAACCACTGGTTCTTTGGGAGGAAACAATGCAGGAGTTCGTGATGCCTTGGTGACTAAGTATGATACCCAGGGTAATCTGTTGTGGAGTAAACAGATAGGCACTTCGAGTGCTGACACGATCTATGGCATCGCCACTGACAAACAAGGTAACTTCTATGTGACAGGATTTACCGAAGGTAACTTGGCGTCACCCAAGCAAGCGTTAGTTTCTGACACTTGGGTAGCTAAGTATGACAGCAATGGAAATCAACAGTGGATTCAACAGTTTGGAGAGGCTTCTATTTCTCAAGCCTTTAGCATTGATGTTGACGACAATAGTAATGTCTATTTATCTGGAATAACCGTTAAGCCATCTATAGACCTTGCTACGGATGATTCTTGGGTAATCAAGTATGACACCAATGGCAATCGGCAGTGGTTTACAGAATATGGAACTCCCGCTTTTGACGAAACTTATGCTGTTGCTGTCAGCAAGGATGGCAGTGTTTACTCTGGAGGATGGACTCTGGGTGATTTGGGGGGAGAGAATGCAGGGGCATATGATGGTACCGTAGCCAAGTTCAACAACGATGGTGCATTGGAGTGGACTAGACAGTTAGGGACTCCAGATTATGAATGGATATGGGGTGTTGACACCGACAGTAAAGGCAATGTTTACGCTACAGGATGGACTCTGAGTAATTTGGGGGGAGAGAGTGCCGGGTCTTATGATGCCTTTTTAGTTAAGTATGATCCTCAAGGAAACCAGCAGTGGATTAGACAATTTGGCAGTGCTGGTGATGATGAAGCCTTTCGCATCAACATCGACTCAAAGGACAATATTTTACTGACAGGGTATACCAACGGTAGTTTGGGCGGGTCTAATGCTGGCTCTTATGATGCTTGGGTGACCAAGTATGACACCAATGGCAATCAGTGGTGGATGACACAGTTTGGAACTCCCCAACACGATGATGGTCTAGGTATTACCAGTGACAACTCTGGGAACGTGTATGTTACAGGACTTACTGATGGTTCTCTTGGGGATACAAATGCTGGGTCTTTTGATAGTTGGGTGGCCAAACTCGATGTTGTGTCAGGAACTCTAAAAGATTTTGGTGGTACTTCAAGCTCTACTTCAAGCTCTGTTAATGCCTCTCCAGCTCTAGAATTCTCTGTCAATAATACAGATGATTCTTTGCTCGCCAACCCAGTGAGTGACACCAGTAATTCTGCGATCGCCAACCCAGTTACTGACACCAGTAATTCTGCGATCGCCGACCCGCAGATAGTAGACTTTGTTGGAAGCTATCTTCAAGAGTTCATTACAGCCAATAACCTCCAACTCTACGCACAAGCTGCCAATGACCCTCAAAGCGGAGCAGCGAACGATTTGCTCTCAGCGATATATGGTAATGACTCGATCAGTGGCGGTCATGACACCCTCTACGGAACTTGTGGTAACGACACCCTCCATGGCGAGAATGACAACAACACTCTTTATGGCAAAGCAGGTGACGATGTTCTCTATGGGGGTGAAGGCAACAACAAGCTCTACGGCGACGACGGCAATGACACTCTCTACGGCGGTAGTAGCAACAACACCCTTGATGGTGGCGCAGGAAACAACCTAATTTATGCACGTCAAGGTCAAAATACGGTCTCTGCTGGCGCTGGCAATAACCAGATTTACACGGGTACTGGCCACGACACTATCAAAACCTGTAACGGGAACAACCTAATTTACGCAGGTAAGGGCAAAAACACTATTACGACTGGTACAGGTCACGATAGCATTTACGCTGGCGCAGGTAACGATACTATTGACGCTGGAGCAGGTGATGACTTCATCTATGCAGGCAGGGGTAACAACATTCTGTATAGCGGCAGTGGCAACGATACACTATCTAGTGGTCATGGTCGTGACATGTTTGTTCTTACCCCAGGTGAAGGAGCTAGTACTATTGTCAACTTCGACATTAGTAAGGATTTATTAGGGTTCACCGAGGGACTAACTTTTGAGGAACTATCAATTACCCAGGGTACCAACGGCGACGAATACTATACCCAAGTTAGTGTTGCTAACTCTAACGACCTCCTAGCAACCTTGAACTGGGTGGAAGCTAGCACCCTTACAAGTTCCTCATTCACCTTCGTGTGAAAAGCTTAATATCATTTGGTTTTGATGTCACATTTTGTAGAGGTGAGTTTTTCTGCTCAGCTACCAATAAACTCGCCTCTAGCAACCCATTGTTATTAACCCTAATTAATTTGTGATAATCATTTACCAAGATGTATAACTTAGTCCTTAACTCCGTTATCTTCGCTGGATAAAATACTAGCGAATTGAAATACTAACGAAAAGCTCAGCGTGTTTATCAAGGATTTTTTACCTAAAAAATAACGCTGACATCAAGATTTTTTGAACCACTTCACGAGTCTATTTTTCTTCATGTAATGAAAAAACTTGTTCATTAGCTTGTTAGTAACAGTTTTTTACTCAAACAAACATCAATACAATGGTTTCCAAAATTACTTGCTTAAGCCATGACATTTTTATTAACATCTCAAAATGCTTTTGAGTACTTAGTCAAGCGATATATCTGTACTCAAAATGAAAAAATTCAGACTCAAGCTGAGCTAAAGTACGCCAATAACTTTAACTTATTGTTACACCTATCAGAAGGTCGTCAACTCCTCGTAAAGCAAGCTCGTTGCTATCGAGAAGGGAAATCTGTTGATGGATTTTTAAACGAATGGCAAATTCAGAAATTTTTACAGCGCTTCCCAGACGCCAACCAGATTCAATCATGGATTTCGGAGGCGATTCATTTTGATTTAGAGTATTCAATCATTGTTTTCAATTATCTGAATAACTATAGAGATTTGAGGAGTTTCTACGCCAAACAAAATATTTTTTCAACTAAGATAGCCACTGCTGTTGGAGTTACTCTAGCTAATATTCATCACCTGACGATCGACTGTCAAGAGTATCAGGAATTCTTCTTCGAGAGTCATAAAGGTGTAATCATTAACCCAGCTGTACACCTGATTAGTAAGTTAGAACGAATTAGTCCTGAAATTTTTGGTGCGGTTCCTGCTGATGGTCTCAAATTCTTTGCTCTCTATCAGCGTTACGAAAATTTGGGACAAGCGATCGCAGAACTAACCCAGCTTTTTGAACCCTGTTGTCTCACCCACAATGACCTAAAGTTGAACAACGTCTTATTGTCTATCGATTGGAACTCAGCCTCTCTTGCTTCTCCATTCATAAAAGAGGCTAGGAGGAATAACATTGTGCGCTTGATTGATTGGAAACATTCAAATTGGGGAGACCCCGCTTATGATTTAGGCACGCTCATTGCCAGCTACTTGCAAATCTGGCTGAGTAGCTTGATTACTAGCAAGGCATTGGCAATGGATGAGTCTTTGTGCATGACTATGACTCCTCTGGCACACGTACAACCTTCGATTGCTGCGTTAGCGATCGCTTATTTCACTCACTTTCCAGAAATACTAGAACATCGCCCTAATTTCTTGCAACAAGTCGTACAATTTTCCGGTCTAGCCTTAATTCAACAAATTCTTTCAACAATCGAGCAACATAAATCCTTTGGTAATACGGGTCTCTGTATGCTTCAGGTTGCCAAAATGTTGTTATGCCGTCCACAACAATCTATTTCGATGGTTTTGGGTATAGAAGTATCAGAACTTACTCATTGTTACCGAAGCACAACGTGTGAAGTTTAGTTGTTGGTTGTTGGTTGTTGGTTGTTGGTTGTTGGTTGTTAGTTG
>DALYIW010000079.1:0-27288 GCA_031970155.1 Coleofasciculaceae cyanobacterium CTOTU46601
GAGCAGGGGGAGCAGAGGGAGCAGGGGGAGCAGGGGGAGGTTGTCCCCATACTTGAAAGCAGGGGTTAAGTATTAGCGCCTTACGTCGAGACAGCTTACAGCGAGGCACAAATCTTTAGAACGCAACTTGGTATGAGTTAGTTAGGGCTTACGCACAAACTCTACAAGTAGTGTATGGGTAGCTAACTTGCGTAAGTCCTATTAGTCTTACTCTTTCCTTGTCTCCCTTGTCTCCGCTTATTGTTAGTGAGACTCAGATCAGGCATTCTCTTGAGCAACAACCAGCAGTTGAGGAAAGTCAAGCCCACCTTGAATCACAAAGTCGTGTATGAGTTGCCACCCTCTGCGCGTGAACAACAATTCGGGGATGGGTGGGATGGAATCTGGATATAACAATCCAAAGCGAAGCATCTCAAAGCGATTCCAAAAACACTCATCACAACGGTAATGCTCTATCGAAAATCCTGTCTCTTCAAATAAGGCAAACACCTGTTCTTGAGTGAATGCATGAAGATGATAAGAATCGAAATGTCGTGTTTCACCTAGGGGTACCGAAAGCACAAGTTTACCCCCCGGAACTAGAAGACTATAGATGCGTTCCAGAAACTTCTTAGGATGGTGAAGATGCTCGATCGTCTCGAACGAAACAATAACATCAAACTGTTCCGGCGACTCGAAGTTCTCAGCATTAGCGCAGATGAACTCTACCCCAGGCGTTTGATAGTGATGCTTCGCATATCGTATGGTTTCTGCGGATAAGTCAACCCCAACTACGGCGGTTGCACCTGCGTGGCGAAGCATCTGACTACCGTATCCGGTGCCACAGGCGATATCTAGAACCCGTTTTCCACTTACGTAACTCGCTGCCGTTTGATAGCGTGCCAAATGAATCTCAAGCATCCTTTGACTGGTGGGATCGCTCGCTACCGCGTCGGGTACGAGGCGTTCCCACACCCCCCAAGCGGAGGGGTTACTTCCCTTTACCTGAAAACTCTCTGAACCTTCATGTGGCGCGACAGTGGAGTTACTGGTGGGTAACGGGTTGGCATGAATATCGCGTTGTTGTGGCATAGTCTGCATCCTGTTTTTGAGGGGAAAGTGCGATCGCTATATCGATGCAACTTTAAGTTTAGCGATCGCTCAACTGTGCCTTTAAAGCATTAAAGTGTTTTCCACCTAATTCTATATGCCCCTCTGCCAGACCCGCTTCCAGTCTTCCTAAGAGATAATCCATATCAGGAGCAATGAAATTTGCGCCATGATCGGGTTCTATCAAACTAGCTAAAGCCATGTTTGCACCATGTTGATTCGCCAAGCTATAAATCCCCAGGAAATTATATACACCTGATTCATAGGTTCCACAAGGGACTGAGGGATTATGCGTTCCAGAGCAGTATTCATTCGCTTTAAACCACTCTGGTGCTGGGTATCCATGGAAATGGATAATCGGTGCCCCATTCTTAATTAACTCTGGTGCATACAACGCCGTTGCCAAGGCAATCCCCATCATTACATAAAGATCATAAGACGGTTTGAGGTCTACTTTGTCAGTGCTAGCCGTCTGTGGCAATTGAAGCAATAACTTTTCCTTCAAACCAATTCTTAGGATGTCATGCTCCAGACTTAAGTTAGTTTTATTTGAGCCAGAACGAGAGCTTACTAACCAAATATCGGGGATTTGCTTATACACAAATTCCGTGCCGATTTTAGTTTTGACGTATCGTCTCCCCAATTCATTTTTGCGTACTTCATCCCTAAATCCTTCAATAGGGGAGAGGCTTTCCCATTCTTGCTCAGTTATTTCTGGCTTACCAATGTAATGAGGAGGTTCAGCGTAAGCAACAAAGCCATAAGAGACACCTGTTCTACCATTCATGATGATATTAACAATGTCTCTATAAGACTTCCTTTTGACCACTTTGGTAATCTGTGAACCAGCCGGAAATAAACCTGTTGGAGCTAGTTTTTTACCCAAAGCTACTAGCTTTTCTGCATAGGTAGATTGAGTGGGGTCATACTGTCCTACCTCAAACCTGCTCATGGGCAGAGGCATAATAGGGACAAATATTTTAGGAACCAGTGTATTCAAGATAAAACAGTCTATATCTTTCTTGGGAGAGACAGAATCAGAAAGATTCATGTTTAAGACAGAAATTCTTTCATCATCTACTCCAATCACAAGTTCCGAAAAGTTTTTCACCAAAGTATTTAAGCCTACTTTGATTTTTTGTTGATACGGCAACTCAGGATTAGCCATATTTTGGTCTAAGTCAGCGATGACAATCACCTGAGTATGCATCGGATCTTGAATGTATTTGGCTGCGTGTTCTTCAGCCCACGAAATTATCTTTCCAATGCCATAAATAGAAGGTTGTTGATTTTTCCAGACAAATTTTGAGTAAATTTCATAGATTTTTTCGGCTATGAATCGTTCTATTCGGTTTTTTAAAGTCGGAGTTCGTTCAACATCAATGACGGCATTAACTCCAACTTTCACTGCCCTCATCTGAATTTTTTTCTTCGACTTGATGAAGGGAATCTCGATTTCATAATTGAAATCGGTTGTAGCGTCTTCCCAAGGTAAAACTTTCACTCCATAATGCCGAAGCTTAAGTTCTAACTCTTCTCTAAACTTCAGAATTCTTTCCTTCTTGTATCCCGGCGGCAAGGGTCTAAAGGTAACTGTGAGATGCTGAGCCATCGTTCTTGAATCAATAACGGGTGGCTTGTACTCCGCCGTTAACTTATCGCTAAAACCTCCAATTAATCGGCCGATTGTTTGCAGGCTTAGAGCTTCACTAAAAGCTACTGGTGCAGAGCTGGCAGCACTCTCTATTTGGCTAAGAAACGCAATAATATCTGCCTTGTGTGTAGCTAGTTCCTGGCGCAGTTCTGGTGTAACGACTCCCTTAGGAGAACGAATATTGAGTTTATCATTATCAACCCACACCTGAATATCCTGGCGAGTTAAGTCCGTCAAAAACTCCGATACATTCATGTTTTTTAATCTCTCAACTTTGCCCAAAAGTTTGTTACGTAGCGGCTTCTAGAACAGGTTTGACTTTAGATCTCAAAAACTTCTGACTTCGGAGTTTCTTCAGACTCTTCTGCGATGCGTTGAGAAAGCAACTCGATTGTGGGATAATGCCACAGCAGGAGTGGAGATAGCTGAAATCCGAGGAGTTTCTCCGCTTGACTCATTACCAGCATTGCCTGTGCTGAATCTAAACCGTAGCTATCTAAAGGTTCTTGAATATCTATTTCATCTGGTTCGACTCCTAATTGCTCTGCAAGGTGAGAGGTTAACCAGACTTGAATTTCTTCGGTACTGAAAATCTTTTGTGTGGTTGAATCAGGCATTAGTGGACTCATTTTGCACCTCTAAAGTAAAGTTGAAAATTTACACCAAAAACGTCTTTACCTGGAATGTATGTTTCTGTATTCTCGACGTTAAAAACAATCGAGAATAGTCTCTTCTTGAAGAACCTATATCAGGCTAAAGGAACTGGAGAATATTGACTGTAGTAAGCTGACATTTGCAATCCCTGAACTCTTAAACTTTGAATGCGGTATAAAAGTGCAGCTCCTGTCATAATGTGGAGAGCAACGTCAACAACCTTTCGATTGCTGGGTTCTGCTAGATAAGAGTTGTTCACCCAATTATTGAAGCCACCCATTGCTGGTCCACACCAGATTTGATAATCCATTTCTCGGCCACTTTCCCCTGTACTTGACCAGCGAGACGACAGTCCTAAGTACCAGCGGAAGATTGAAGCCATTTTCATCTTGGGATCTTTGGAGGCTTTCGCTAGTTTTTCAGGATTGCGTTGAGATAGATAAGATACTGCCTCTTCCCAAACGGCGTCAAGTGTCTTTTTAAAGACTTGCTTTTCTAGTTTCTCTCTTTCTGGCAGGGGAATATCTTCTATGGAGTTATAGGCTTTATATAACTCCAATAGTTTTTGCGCCCGTAGAGGAAAAAGTGTTCCTCGTTTTAGAACTTGCAGTTTTACCCCCATTTCAAACATATCTCCAGCTGGTGCCATCATTACATCAGCCATCTCAGCTTGAGCCAGCAATTTTTTAGTGTGGGGGGAAGTTCCAGCTTCTACACAAGACTGGTTAACCGAACCAGTGACAACATAAGCCGCACCCATCATAAAGGCAGCTAGTGCTGATTGAGGAGTTGCAATTCCTCCGGCTACTCCAATCCTAACTGGTCTTTCGTAACCGTATTTTTCACAAATTTCATCTCTTAGTTCCAGGATGGAAGGTAATAGACAAACTAGAGGACGATTGTCAGTATGACCTCCCGAATCCGCCTCGACAGTGATATCATCCGCCATGGGAACTTTTTCGGCCAAGGTTGCCTGTAACTCTGAGATTAACCCTTGACTAACGAGTTCTTTGAGAATTTTGGTCGGTGCAGGTTGGAGAAACTTGCTGGCTACTTCGCGCCGGGAAACTTTGGCGATGATTTTGTTTTTAATCTCGATTTGATTAGCCGCGTTGAGCTTCAGTCCAGCGACTCGATAATACACAATATTAGCCGTCAAATCTAAGAAGGCAGACGCTTCTACAGTTCTGACACCATATTTGAGATATAAATCAACGGTGCCGCGTTCAATCGCTGGTTCGCTAGGACTGTGGAGTAAGTTAAAAGCGTAAGGTCCTTGAGGAAGTGCTTGTTGAATACGGTTAATTGCTGATTCGATACGGGCAGGGCTTAAGCCGCCAGAGCCAAATGAACTTAAAATGCCTTCTTTTCCTAAAGCAATGACCATTTCCTCAGAAGCAATACCCTGAGCCATTGCACCAGTGGAATAAGCACATTTGACATCATGAAAGTTGAGGAAACTTGAATCGCCTAACTGTTGCATCGGCAAGGGTGGAATTGCCATCAGCAATTCCATATGCCCTTTTTTGCCGTTGTCTGATTGCCATGCATAACCTTCGTTGGTTACGCCAATTCTGCCTGCTGTTCTGACAATATAACAAGGCTGATTTAAATGCAGTAGCTTATCTTTGATGCCTGCTGCATCAAAAGATACAGATTCTACGCAACCTATCCAAACCTGAGTTTGATTGTAAAAAATGTTGGAGAATTGCAGCCCATTGTCGCTTTTGTTGAGTACCGAACTTACGCCATTCACGTTTTTTACCCTCGATTTAGAGTAAACAGATTACTATTAGTTGGAGTTGATGACTTTGGATGTTTTCTTTACAAAGACTTAATTTTTGTCTGTAGATCCTTGCTCGATCAACTGCTGAGAAACCGCCATTTGTAACTGGATTATTTCACTCATCTGCTGTAAGGATTGCTGTCGCGCTTGTAGAAAAGCAACATGGGTTTTGGCGGCGAGGGCAGTGTTCTCACTCAGTTTTTGATACTGAAGAGCGTCGAAATTGTTCTGCCCAGGTTCGTAGGCAATCCTTTCACTGAGATATTGTGGGTTTTGCCGAGCAAGAAAACTGTTGCTCACGATACTTTTCTCGGCTATTTTTTCGGGCTGTTTTTCGGGCAAAATAGTGGGGTGAGAAGGATTTTTGCTGCCGTTCATAGTGCTTTTGCCGTTGGAGTAGGTCGGTTTCTCCGCTTCTGTTAATGTGGGGTGACTCGGCTGAGATACGGCAGGCCTTTGAAGCATTTTTGAAGATATATCTCGGAAAAGTTTCTTGTTGGTTTCGCTTAAGATTGTTGAACGAATTGAACTTCCACCTAATGTGATTGTTTTTACAATCGGGTTGGATTTACGAGAAGTTTCTGTTTGATTGACATATAAGGGTGACAAATCGAGATCAACTCGGTGGCTGAGGAGGACGGCTAACCCTTTGATGATAGAAGTGTGATCGTCTATTCCTCTGCGATTGAAGGTTACTGTGAGGTGTTCTTTTTGCTTGAGGGTTTCACCAATCCATCGAGAACACATGGTTCCAGAACCAGCCTCGATAAAGATGCGAGTGCCATCTTCGTAGACATGGTTCACTAGTCGAGGAAAGTCAACTTGTTGGGAGAGAACGTGGGCAATGCTGCGTCCGACTGTTTGGCTGTCGATCGCGATCGCTCCATATTCTGCGGCAGAATAAACTGTACTCTCCGGTACGTTTTGAATCGGCAACGTGTTCAGTTGCAACAGTTCATCATAGACAGAACGTACAGGTTCGCAATGCAGCGCCAAGTTGAACGGCAAAGTAATAGAGTGGCACTTTAGCTGTGCAATCACCCTCTGACACGCTTGTGTATCGCCAGCAATGACAACTTCTTCGGGCGTGTTAACTTGACTCAAATAAACCCGGTCTTCCTGTTTCAGGCATTCCTTGACCTTAGATACGGGTGCCATCACAACACAGGTACTCCAAAATTCTCGCCCTGTATCTTCCTGCTGTTTGGGCAATCCCCAGTATTCGCGAACTACGTTTTTCGGACCAGATAGTCCTGTCTCGAATAGAACAGATGCATTTAAGCCATTGCTACCCTGGTTAAAACCACTCCAGATTCCCTGGGCGTACATCATGGTATTTTCGCCTAGGCAATACCCGAAGATGCTGTCTGGCTTGATTTTAAAGTAATCCCTGGTAACGACACTTAGGAGAGTAGCGTAGCCGATTTCCGCTTCCAGTCTGGCGATGACATCATCGAGTAATCCCTGTTCGAGAGACTCTTGTTGCTTAAGGGTCAATTTGGTCAAACTTCTGGGGAAAAGTAGCTTCCCGACTTTGGGGAGACTGCTTTCCACACTTCTGAGGAGTAGGTGGTCGAAAATTTTGGGAAACAATCGACCAATAGTCCGGGCCATTCCCACAGATGCGCCGAAGGCACCCGGATAAACGTAAGCGATTTTTGCCTGTTTTCCTAGTGGTTTGGCGGTAAAGTAGCTGCCTACTGGGCTTTTCCAGTCTTCCCCTCGCTGGAAGGCATTGGCGACTCCTTGAAAGGCGCGTTGAATTTCCTTGATGAGTTCATCTCGATTGCGTCCGAGAATGGCTAGGGCGTAAGGTGCCTCGCGATGCTTTTGAAAGGTATCATAGGCACGACTGGCAGCAACCCCCAGAGAGGTGCAAGTTTCGATGGTTTGTTGTAGGGTCTTGAGTTGATCGATGAGATCTGAGCTGTTGTCGGATGCGATCGCAAACACATGATAGGGCATTTGCTGCAAATATTTGTGGCGGCGATCGCTGAATATCTCCGTCCGAGAATCTTGCAGTGAAAGAGTACCTTTCGGACAAGGTTCATTCACAGAGAGTTCTTCTGAGAGAATTAAGTGAGCATAAGTCTCATCTGACCCAATACCGTTAACTGCTGCCACTCTCTTAGCGGTGCCTGCATCCAATAACCAAGGCCTTGAATCAGTAGGCACATAAAAAGGACTGCCCTGCCAAGCTTCTGGCGCTTTCGGCCCCGTCCACTGAGGAGTTGTGGGAATGTATCGGTGATACAGGCACAGTGCAGTTTTGATCAGACTCGCCATGCCCGAAGCCGTATAAGTATGACCGATATTAGACTTAATGCTACCGATCGCACAAGTTAACTCCGCTTCAGAAACCCGGTAAGCTTGCAATAAGCCTTCAATCTCTGACTCATCCTCCTGTGGAACCCCACTACCCGTTACTTCCAGATAGCCGATTTCTTTAGGTTGGACATCTGCCATCTTGAACGCCTGTTCACAAGCTTGCGTTACCGCTTCAGAATCAGACGAGGGTTGGTTGCTTTCCACGGCTTGAGAAGTGGAAGGCTTTTGCACTAAAGTCAGAGCATCAATCACTGCATAGATGCAATTGTTATCTTGCTTGGCTGTTTCATGCAGCTTCAACACCACAGCCCCAGCACCTTCACCAACCATCCAGCCATTAGCCTTTTGGTCATAACTGAGAGTATTTACACCCGTGTTGATTTTTGCAGACTTGCTTCGCAACAAGACATTTTCAAACCCACCCGCCAAATCAACCGCACCGACAACAACAGCATCTACTTCCTGGGTTGCAAGTAGCATTTGTGCCACTTCCAAAGCCTTGAATGTAGAATTTTCTCCAGCAGATAGGGTGAATGAAGGCCCAGTAAAATTCCACAGAGCAGAAATCCGACAAGCCATAATATTGGCAATATGACTCAGATACTCACTGGTTTCTACTGAATTGTGCAGACTGTCTTTAATAATCGTTTCAAGTTCAGAAACTTGCTCAGGCGATAAGCCTACTTCCCCTTGATTCAAACCTTCTTTGATTTGCCACGGCAAATTCCATCGTTTCTGAATTTGATGAACAGACAACTCTGTCTCTGCTGCAATAATAACCGCAACGTTGCCCCCTTCCTTAAGTGCTGCATCTTTCAATGCTCGATCAGCAACTTTTAGCAGTAAGAGTTGTTGGGGGTTAAGTTCATTGGCTTCATTCGGATGGATTTTGAAGCGCAAGGTATCGATATCAAAACTTTCAATATAAGCTCCTTTTGGAGCTTGATTGTCCTCAAAGCCATGCTCTTTTAGTAATTGCTCCTGTTCTTCTATCCCTTGCCAGCGCTGAGTAGGAAGAGGAATAAAATGCTGGTTTCCTTCATAAATGCTGCGTTCAAAAGCATCTAATTCCTTGGCTGAACCAAAGAAAGCATCCATCCCGACAATAGCTACTTTTGGAGTGGGGACGGGTTCAACGGGTTGGGTTTCCAGGGGAGGGAGTGGTTCCACTTTTGCTCCTTGTTCAAGAATCAGATGGGCGTTAGTTCCTCCAAAGCCAAAAGCACTAATAGCGGCATGTTTGAGAGGTGCCTTATTCGGCCAGGACGTGGCAGTTCTAACAATTTGTTTCTCTGAAATGACCTGATTGGGAGAAGATAGAGGGTCGGTGATATTAATCGTCGGTGGGATGACACCTTTAGACATGCTGAGAACAGCCTTAATCATGCCTACCATGCCTGCCGCCGTTAGCAGATGACCCACATTAGCTTTGACTGTACCGACTAAAGGAGCAGCTTGATGCTGACCAAAGAAGGTATCGAGAGAGTTAAGTTCAGTGCTATCTCCTAGCGCAGTGCCAGTAAAATGAGATTCCACATAATCAATATCTTTAGGACTGATTCCTGCCTCAGCATAAGCTCGTTCAAAAGCTAAAACTTGTCCTTTAGAACTAGGGCAAAGCAGGTGCTTTCCTCTGCCATCATTTGAAAGTCCATTACCACAAACGGTAGCGTAAATCTCATCACCATCTCTAATGGCGTCACTGTATCGTTTCAGCACGACCATACCAATTCCATCGGCTGGAATTAGTCCTTTTGACGACTTATCTAAAGGTATGCTAATGCCGTTTTCTGCATAACCTTGAACACCAGAAAATAGCATTCGCACGAACAGAGGGTCGGCACTACTGATGGCTCCAGCTAACATCAAGTCAGCTTTGTGTGACTCTAGGTAATGAGAGGCTAATTTTATAGAGTAGAGTGATGATGAACAAGCTGCATCTAGGCAAAAATGAATACTAGATAGCGACAAAGCTTGGGCAACCAGTGCTGCTGGAAAGCCGGATATCATCGCATTACGAGAAGAGACTGGGCCAGATGTCGGCACATCTGCTAAATGAAAGTCTGTATTCTGTAAAAGTTCTTGAACCGCTGGCTCGATCGCTTGTTTATAAAATGGGGCAAATAGTTGATTAGAAGCTTTTGTCGGGAATGATAAATTCCCTAATATTACTCCGCATTTTGCAAGAGCTGCTGCATTTCCCCAGTAGCCACTATTCTGAACAGCTTGTTTAGCTACATACAGCGACCACTTAAAGGTATCATCTAAGCTTTCAAGCAATTCTGAGGGGAGGTTGTATCCTGCTGACTCAAACTTAAAATTACGGATGTATCCTCCCTTTAGGGAGTAGGTCTTATCTGCTTTTCTTTTTTCTGAATCGTAAAAAATTGCGGGATTTACTCCCATGTCTTCCACAGTCGCGGAGGATGTTGAATCTTTTTGCCCGACAAGGTTCTGCCAAAATTCTTCAGGATTTTTTGCATCGGGAAATAGGCAGGATAAGCCGATAATTGCAATTTTTTCCACTGTTTTTTCTCCTAGTTCTAACCAATCACAGATACTTTTAAGGGATGAGGGATGAGGGATGAGGGATGATAGCGCGAGCGTTGCGTCAGGTTGGGATGTGGTGTTGATGGTGAATTTGTCAGTTTTGTATTAGGCAGTAAATGGACAGTTCGACCATTATCTTTTCATCCTTCATCCTTCATCCTTCATCCTTCCCACTAATAGCTGTAACGCTCTATTTTGAAGTACTCATTCCTCTGGCTTGATCGAGAGGAAAAATAGTTCCTTTCGCCCCAAGCATCCGCGAGTAAATTTTTCCTTGAAGAGTGTGAGTGATGATATCAGAAACTATGCTAGTAGCTGCTTTGGACTTGATTTCACAGGTAACGTAAAAGGGTTCACCTAAAGGAATCTCTGCAAAATGTTCAAACCTGTCTTGGGAAGCAGGTAAGCAAACTGATTGGTGAAAATGCTGCAACCAAACCCATACGATGTGGGACTCAATATCAGCTGTATAGGGATTGAACGTTTGTACAGGGAACTGTCCTTTTTCGCGATCGCTAATTCCGTTCCAGACGCATTCAATCGTAATTTTCTCAGGGTTAATATTTAAAACTCTGGTAACCCCATGGAAAGAAGGGCCATGAAATAAGCTGGCTCCACCGCATTGATAGAATGAGACACTATTATCAAAATTCCCATCTACCGTCAAATCCATTGCCTCATAATTGGGAATTACTTCTTTACCTAGAGGAACAGGTTTGACTAGCTTGATCTGACTGCTGTAATGATAGTGAGTTTTTCCAGCTTTGGATTTACTCCATGTTTTGGTGGTGAACTCTATTTCTTGGGGAGTTTTAGCAATTTCTTGGATTTCTTGAACATATTCACTGGCGAGAGTGTCATCAAACACAATCCCCTTCAATATCTTCATGTTTGTGGCACTGGAAAATTTGTAACCCGGATAGAGTTGTTCACAGGCATTAACACCCCAAGCTATGGCACATGTTGCAGGTAACACTGGATAACCAGCAATGACATGATCCTGCAAAAACGGGTTAGCTTCTAAGGTTAACTTGCGGCAAATACGATATGTCTTTAGTTCGGAACCTACCTGTGTAACTTCTGGAATGATTGGAGAACCAATCACAACTTGTGCTGTTGTATGATTAGCCTCATGCAGTTCGTTAACTAGCATTTTCGTGCCAACGTCAACCGGAAGAATCTCGATATTTCGTTCAGTTAAAGCCTTTTTTACTAACGGCGTAACCATGCCACTGTCCCAAGGCCCCCAGTTGATAGCAACTACATGGCAGGAAGGATGCTGTTGTTTGACAAGATGGGCTGATTTGTTCAGAATTTCATTAGCGATCGCATAATCAGTCTGACCAACATTCCCATAAAAACCAGTCACCGAAGAAAACAGAACTAAATAGTCCAGTTGATTTTTATCCACGCAAGACAGCAGATTTTCTAAACCCTTAACTTTTGCTGTATAAACGCTATCAAAATCCTCTTCAGTTTTCTTCTCAATCAACTTATCAGCTAAATTCCCAGCCCCATGGATGATTCCCGTAATCGCCCCCATGCGTTCAACAGCAGCTGGAATCTTTTCTTGTACAGCAGCAGTATTCGTCACATCAACACTAAGATATTCTGCTTTTCCTCCTGCTTGTTCAATAGTAGAAATTGTTTTTCTGATTTCTCGGTTAGATGAAATTGTATTAAATACCTTTTGGATCATCATGGGTTTAGGCTTCTCTCCTTTAGCAAGAAGGTCTTCCATGATGTGTTTTTTCAATTCAGATTCATCGAAACAATCCTTAGCCCAAGTGGGTTCTGATTGTGCGATCGCAGAACGACCAAGGAGAATAAAATTACAAGGTTGCTGTTGAGCTAGCTCAATCGCACACTGGGCAGTAATACCTTTTCCACCGCCACTAACGAGAAAAACAGATGAGGGTTTAATCATAATAAAAATGGGTTTGAAACCCCGTCCCTTCGACAAGCTCAGGGCAATGCCTTCAAGGACGGCTTTACAAATTAATTAGCTACACGCAGAGAAATTGAAAGAAAGAATTGGGAATCGGCAAAGGGTAAGCTTTAGCTAATTCCCAATTCCAGCACCTTCAGAAAATGTAATTACTTGGGGTGAACCCTGACTCTAGCGGTTCTCAATTGGATGAAGAGTTAGGAGTCAGGAGTCAGGAGTCAGGAGTCAACTTTGTAGGTTGGGTTGAGGAACGAAACCCAACTCTAAGGTTGGTTTGTTGGGTCTCGCTATCGCTCTACCCAACCTACATGTGTGCTATTAGTTGTCAGTTTGTCTGTTGGGTCTCACTATCGCTCTACCCAACCTACATGTGTGCTTCTTCCACAAACAACCAACAACAAACAACCAACAACAAACAACTAATTTACACCAACCAGAGTTGTTCGTCCTTGTAAACCATACCCAACTTCAGCAACAGTACGATTCGGGTCATGCAACTCAGCAATTATATACTCTGCCGATTGCTGCGCCTCAAAAGCAGGACTCAAGTCAATAGCCCGACAAAACACATTTTCCCACTCAAAGTTCAGAGACTTAGTTAACCCGAATAGACCAGCACCGATCGGAGCAAAGTTTACATTTTGACCTAAACCAAAGGCTCCATCAAGATGAGCAACGGTGTAGAAACAACTGCGTCCAACAGAGGCGGCTTCATTGAGCGACTTCTTGAGATACTTGGCCATGAGAAACACATGCTTGACGATCGCTTTTTCTGCTTCGAGATAGTGGATACCACTATTTGGACTGACTTGGAATGCCGGATTGAGATGGACGAAAGCGCCAACTGGGCCGATGGAATCTGCGATCGCACTTAGTTGTTGTTTCAGATGTTCCTCGCTCATATCTTGTAGCACAATCCGAGTGACTCCTGCGGGTAACGCTGACTGTTGTGCAATCAAGGACTGAGGGAAACTCAAGACTACTACTTTCCAACTGCGATCGCTTAGAGACTGGGCTAACTTAGCAGTGGTGATCTCACCATCATCGGTAATTAAGCAAGTGTACTTTTCCGGTAAGGTGAAATCCATAGCATCGGGTTCAGGTAGAGCCTTGAGTTGAACCATTAAACGCAGAGGGTTGTCGTTTAAGCTAGGCTGCTGGCTAACTGGGCTGAAGGAGTTTTTTTTTCCGATAACTCAGTGCCCTGCTTTTTCATGAACTCGGCGATTTCACCGAGGGTACGCAGCGCCGCTAACTCTTCCAGATTCTCAGCAGCCGGCTTGGGCAAGTTGGGATATAGCTCTTGCAAAGCACCCAGGATTTCCACCCGTTTGATCGAATCAATCCCTAAATCTGCCTCCATGTCCATCTCTAATTCCAGCATTTCGGATGGATAGCCTGTTTTCTCGCTAACGATCCCAAGTAGAGTGGAACTCAGGTTAGAAAAATCAGAAGCGACGGGTGATGGACAAGCTACCGTGACTTCAGGCTCGACTACTGGTGATGGACAAGCTACTGCTACTACTGGTTCAGCTACTGCAATTACAGTCTCTTGAACTTCTGTCACTGGCAATACAGCAACTGCCTCTTTCACCTCAACTGTAGTGCCAATCTGCATTGATGCCGGCTGGGCTGGAGCGGAACCTTGACCTAGATTCTGCATATACTCAGCGATTTCACCGAGGGTACGCAACGCCGCTAGCTCTTCCAGATTATCTGGCTTGGGCATATCGGGATACAGCTCTTGCAAACCTCCCAAGATTTCCACCCGTTTGATCGAATCAATCCCTAAGTCGGCTTCCATGTCCATCTCTAAGTCCAGCATTTCGGATGGATAGCCGGTCTTTTCACTGACGATCCCAAGTAGAGTAGAACCCAAGTTGGAAAAGTCGATGGCAACCACTGGTGTCGCTACCATTACCGCTGACTCAGCCTCTGCGCTTACCGTCTCACTCTCCTGGACAGGTGTTGCACTATTGCTCTTCACCGGCTCCAGGTTGATGACTTCCGCTGTTGTGTACACCGCTGGGGTTTCCTCGACAGTTTCTGAGCCATTGCTAGCAGGTTTCTCTGGGTTGATCAGCAGCTCTGAAACCATTACTGTCGGTACAGTTGTCAACAGAGCAGAGCTATCGAGTTCAGCCACAACTGTTTCTTTGGCTGTGACAAGCTCATGATGGCCATTGCCGTTACCATTGCCATTGCTCTTACCATTGCCGTTGCCATTGCCATTACCGTTGCCATTATATTGTTGGCTGGCAATGCTGGCGGCTAGCTGAGTAGACATCAAGCGATCGTAGGTAGAGCTGTCATTCGTAGGAGTGGAATGACCATTCGCAGGAGTGGAGCTAGCATTCAAAGTCAAGTTACCATCCACCGGAGTACCAGTCATCAGCACAGAGGAATACTGTTGCTGCATGAATTGGAACAAGCTGCTGAGGTGTGCCATCTGATGGCTGAGGAATTGCTCATGAACACGTAGGGTTTCAGCTTGATGATCGTGAAATCTCATCATGCTACGTTCAGAACTTTCCTGTGCAGCCAAATTCGTTGTTTGCTGTTGAGGAGCAGATTGGCTGTTCCCGAACAAGACATTCTGCTGCTGCGTCAGTTGGCAGAATGTTTTGATGTATTCCATCTGATGATGCAGAGATTGTTCATGAATCTGCAACAAGCCACCTTGCTGCTGATTGAACTGTGCCAGAGTGAACTCCAAGCTGTCTAAAACACGCTGATGATAGTGCACAGGCATTTCGGGCTGAGATTGCACCTTTGCTTCAGTCGTTGGTTGAGTCGGTTTAGCTTGAGCTGTATCCACAGTATTGCTCCCAGATGCAGACATAATCGGTTGTGTAACAGGCAGCGCCTCAGGCTCGGTTGTATTCACTCGTGGTTGTAGACGCGGTGAAGGAGAGACACTATGACGCGGTGAATCAAGGTGAGACTTTTCAGTGGTTCCGTTTCCATTCGTTTCCATGGCAACGTCTTTTAACGGTTGCTTGGGTTCGGGTTTGGGGGCGGCTAATTGCACTTTATGGTCATCTTGCAAAGCGTCTTCAAACGCCTTCTTGGTTTTTTCGGACACATGGTTAGATGCACCTAACCGGACATTCAACAACTTGCTTTTTGGAACGGTTGGTAATTTTTGCTCGAGTTGGAAGGGGTCTAGATTTGTCAGAGGCAAACCAGCAACGCGCAACTGCACAGCGGCTTCTCTTAATTGGCGATCGCTATCTTTTTGCCGACTAGCATTCAATGCTACAGCTACATGAGGGCGATCGCTCAAGATTTCCTTCACCAAATGAGTCAAAACACTCCGAGGCCCAAACTCAATGAAGCAGTAACCACCCTGTCCGTAGATGTTTTCAATCTCGCGCTTAAACAGCACTGGATTGATCATATGTTCTTTGAGCACCTTGGACATCAATTCAGGTTCAGCGGGATAGCTGTTTCCAGTTACATTCGTGAAAACGGGCACTTTCGCCTTCTGGAACGTAACAGCGTCAACTGCCTTAGCAAAAGGCTTGCTTGCATGACCCACCAACGGTGTATGGAACGCTGCTGAAACAGGTAGCCAAACCGTAGATGCTCCTTTTTCACTCAAAATCTTTTGCACTTTGTCCAGTTCCGACTTGACCCCTGCTAACACAATCTGTTTATTAGAGTTGAAATTAGCAATATCAACTTGAGGGTACTGCTTCACCAAGTCTTCTACCTGAAGAGCATCTCCCGTCACCGCCAGCATGGTTCCCACATCCACACTTGGATCATCGGGGGTTGCCATCGCTTGACCGCGAGCTTTAACTAAGGAGAAGTAATCTTCATCGCCCAGAACTTCAGCCGCCCACAACGCTGTCAACTCTCCGAAGCTGTGGCCTGCAACGAAATCTGGCTTGAATCCTGCTTGCTGCAAAATCTTGTAAAGACCGACACTCAGCGCCCCAATGGCTGGTTGAGCATATTCTGTACGCTGCAACATCTGAGCCTGAGCCTCTTTTTGAGCTGGATCAAACACAGGTTGAGGGAAAACCGCTTCCGATACTGGCTTCAGTTTATCTTGCACGAACAGGCTATCCATGTAACCATAAACCTGCCGCAAGTAAGGGAAGTTAATCGCTAGTTCCCGCCCCATCTCTGGGTATTGCGAACCTTGCCCGGAGAACAACGCAACTACCTTACCGTTAAGATCCATACCTGTTTTGCGGTAGTGAATCCCTTGAGGATGCTGCCACGCTTCGTCATCTATCCGCTTTTTGAGGGCGTCAACACTGGTCTGGATGAATTTGCAAGCTTGGGTCAACGAATCTGCAACAAACCCAACTCTGGCATAGGTGGCTGAGATTTCTATAGATTGACAGCTCTCGACCAGTTCTTTGTAGTGCTGCTCTTTCTCTTCTGATTGCAACTTTAGCAACATTTCTTCACACTTTGCCAATAACTCGGCAGGTGTTGGAGCAGATAGCAGTATGGACTGAGCCGTGTTGTGTACGCGATAAGCTTTTTGGTGTTCGCCTTCGTATTCTTCCAAAACGATGTGAAAGTTCGTACCGCCAAAGCCAAAGGAACTTACCCCAGCACGTCTTGGCGCTTCCCCTTCTGCACGAATCCAAGGTCTGGTTTCGGTATTTAAATAGAAGGGCGAGGTTTCAATCTGGAGTTTAGGGTGGGGTTTTGTAACGTTGATGGTGGGTGGTAGTACTTTGTGATGCAGAGCGAGAGCTGTTTTGATCAGGCTCGCTGCACCTGCGGCGGCTTTGGTGTGACCGATTTGTGATTTGACACTGCCGATCGCGATATATTGTGAGCGATCGTTGTTTTCGCTAAAAAATTCTTTAAGAGCCGAGAACTCAGTCGGATCACCAATCATGGTGCCTGTCCCATGCGCTTCAACCAAGGTGACACTAGCTGGCGAGAAACCTGCATCCTCATACGCCCGACGCAAAGCTCTAATCTGCCCTTCTGGACGGGGTGCATAGATGCTCTTAAACCGACCATCACTAGAAGTACCAACACCTTTGATTACGGCATAGATTCTGTCGTTATCTCGTACAGCATCTTCCAGGCGCTTGAGCACAATCATGCCGATACCTTCACCCAGCATCATGCCATCTGAATCAGCATCAAAAGGCTTCACCTTATCTCCCTTGGAGACAGCAGGCGTTTTGCTGAAACACAGATAAGCCATCGCCGTGTTATCAGTGTCAACGCCTCCCGTAATCATCAAGTCAGCCCGATGCTCAACTAGCTCACCGATTGCCATGCTCAAAGCACTTAATGAACTAGCACAAGCGGCATCCACAACACAGTTTGTGCCCCCAAAATCTAGGCGGTTAGCAATCCGTCCAGAAATGATATTTGCTAACAAACCAGGGAAAGCGTTCTCGTCCCACTGAATGTAGGCTTTTTTGATCTTTTCAACAATCTTTTGAGTATCCTCATCGGACAACCCACTGCTTTTGAGAACCTTCTCCCAAACCGGATACTGTAATCTTGCCGTCAGTGGCGTCGCCAACTGCTTCGCCATTGCCGTGCCTAAAATGACCCCAGCATTCTCTCGATTAAACTGGCGAGATTCGCCATAGCCTGCATCTTCCATTGCCTCTTTAGCAACAACCAGGCTCAACAGTTGGGAAACATCTGTGACTTCAACATTATTAGGAGGAAGCCCAAATTCCATTGGGTTGAAATCGATATCTGGGATAAATCCACCGCGTTTGCAGTAAGTTTTGTCCGGCGCTCTAGGGTCAGGATCGTAGTAAGCGTCTACATCCCAACGAGAAGCAGGTACATCAGTAATACAATCAACTTTTTGAAGGATTTTTTCCCAGTACTCTTGTAAGTTTTTCGATTCTGGTAAAAGAGAAGCCATGCCGATAATGGCAATCGGAGTTTGTTGTAAACGTGCGTTAATTTTGCTGGTTTCCATTGGAGTGTCCATAGGTTTCTCAGGCTTTTTTGGGGTTGCCTTTGGTTGCTCAGATAGTTTTGGCATTTCCATTGGTTGCTCAGGCATTTTTTCTTTCATTTCGATCAGCTTGAACAAGGCCTTTTCACAATTGCTCACTTCATCTTGCAACAGTGCAAAGGCAGCATTAATCCTAGGTGTGGACATAGGCTCTTCTTCACTACTGTGAATCAATAAGGTACAAAAATAAACTTCAGCTAATTCGAGGTACGAAAAATTCTTGAGAAAGCTTGACAAACGTAATTGATTATTAAGTCTGAGGAAGCAGATCAATCACGTTGTTAAAACTACTGAAATAGTCTCGTAGTGCGTTGGCTTCCCTACCCGTAAAGTCTAGCCATTCATAGTGATAGGGATTGGGAAAAGTTTCTTCCAACTGAAACAAAGGGAACTTGGGCGTAGCCATCAGAATAGAAACGCAAGGTTCCCCAGAATAGGTTTGGCTTTCCAACTTGACAGCAGCAATGTAGTTGGTGTTAATGACAATGTTTACAACTTTTATAAATGCCATAGCGAACTTAAACCTACTGTTAACTTTCAGAGACTGATTCTTGTCGAAAGCCTAGGAACGAAACTTAGCCTAACGAAGAAGGTTGGTAAAACAGAAACAGCTACTGCTCACGGGCTGGAAATGATGGTTGCAAAAAGATGCTTCATAATAATCCAGTCTGTTTTAACTTCCTTGAGGTTCTACGAGAACAATGAAAGGCTAAAGGTGATTAACCTGACAAAGTGTGATTCTACGATGAACAATCAAAAGCTAAATGTGTTCAACCTAACAAATTGGACTCTAATAGAACCATGAAAGGTTAATTTTTGTTTAACCGAACCAACTGAATTCTACGAGAACACTGCAAGGTTAAATGTGCTAAATCCAACAAAATGGATTCTATGAGAACAACAAAAAGCTAAATGTGATTAACCTGACAAATTAACGGCATTGCGAGATTTTTGACTAGGTTAATTTCGTTCTCAAGGTTGCTCAGATCAGACGTTTGAGTAACTGTAATGACTCAAAAAATTGCTCTCTGAATTAAGCAAGTTTAAGACAAGCTAGGACATCAGGATTGGAGCATTGTACAAATAGATGTTTGTATCTACTAACTCGCATTACATCATTTACGACGCTTTTGAGAGAGAGCTTTTTTGATACCCCATCCTAAACACGCATACTTTAACTATGCTGTCAATGCATACGTCCCAAGACAGTTTAAATCCTAACGGGTAAATCCATAGCTTTACCTCAGCTTCATAAAGTCTTCAGAGTTTACTAAACTTCACGGGAGAAACCTTACCCCACATTTGCCTCTTTTGTTTACCCAGCAACCATTTGGGGTCAAGGCTAAAGAATCTTCATCAAGAAAAGTTTCGGAGTGAGACTAAATTTCTTTGGTGAGAGATCCAATCCAGAACAGCCGACGTATACAACTTCATGTTTCTATTTCTGGAGATCAGGGGTATCTATATGAAGAATGGGGAGAATGACCGGGGTGATAGCAAGTGTAGCAGCTATCAAAGGAACCCCAACCAGGCTACAGCCAGTAAGATACTACGCCCAGGCTTCGCGAATGTTAATCCTGCTGGCGCTGCTACTACATCGGCCTAGGATTAAAACAAGGATATGGAAATTCTCAATAATGTGTTCTCTTACAGAGCATCAGGTGTTCTGGGCCCATAGCTTGGCTGACCATAAGCTGACTGACAATGTGATGTGGATAAGACAGTCTTAGCCTTGACTTGCACAATGGCTCAAACCATTATCGGTTGGTTGAAAATTCTGCTGCGGATGAATACTCTTGTGTAAGCTAACAGGCATTCAATGGGAGCATGAGCAAATTTCTGGAACTATTGTGGGATGGGCATCTTGCCCGTCCAGTGTATGCAATTTGAATGGGCGACAGCTTACTAGAACGTCACTCCAGGAAGACTTGCTATGGAATTTTCACGATGTAGGGGCGAAGCATTCACATAGAGAAACTTAAGTTTGAACAATCAATATAGTACAGAGATGGCAAAGGCACGGCATTGCCGTGCCCCTACACCGTACCTTAGACAATTGAAAACTGCTATAAATCTTCGCTTGAATGCTTGGCCTAACCTTGACTAGGCTAGAAAAACCAAGGGAATGAGAACTAGAGCATTCTTCTGGCAGGTTTTCCCGTCCAATTCTGCCAGCGTGCGATCGCACGACTGACCAGTTGAGAATTTTCATCTCCAGCAAAGCAGATACGCCCCATTTTTTCGCAAGCAATTAAAACTTCACCGTCTTGGCCTACAAAGGGCGCAATCACAAAGTTGCCCGGATTAGTATACAGGTTCATTAGGTACGTCACCACTCCTTCTACTCCTGGCACCGTAATTTGTTGGTGAGGTCTGGAGATGAATTGATGGGAGAAAATCGCCACGTACAAATTGCCCAGTATTAACTCAAATCTCAAAGGCATGTGCATCTGATGAGAGCAACAGAAATTATGAATGTCACCTTCTGATCTCAAGACAGCTACTACACGAGCTTCTCTTTCTAAATAATCATGATTCCACATAGCTCCAGGAGTAGCGATCGCTAATGCCGCATCAGACGGCAGGCGACGCTTAAATTCACCACTGGAGGTATCGCCATTAAAAACAAAATGTTTATTAAGAATCCATTCATCACCAAGCTGAATCATCGGTACACCTACAGAGGTTTTTAATTTCCCCTCCTCTTGCTGTGGCACCTTAGCTTGGGCATCCTCTCGTGAGGTTTTTGCTTTTTGGCGAGCTTCACTATACAAAGCGATCAACTGCAACTCTTGTTGTTTAGCCCTTGCCTCAGCCGCGAGTTTAGCTTGTCGATCAGCTTCTTGTTGCTGTTGTTGTCGCTTGGCTTCTTGTAAAGCCTTTTCCGCCGTTTCTGCTTTTTTTCGCTCTTCACTGCCAGCTCTAGCTACCTTTAGTAGTGCTGTAGTGCTTTTTGCGATCGGAGTGCCCTTGATTGCCTTTTTTACTTCTGGAGCAATACTTTTAGCAATTTGCTTGCCCTGCTGGAAGGTTCTCTTAGTGTATCCTACTTCCTTTGCCAGCTCCAGAGTTGTCTTGAGAGGTGGTGAAATCGATTCATTACCTTTCTTTTTATATTGATTGTCCCCCGCTTGAGCTCTTAAGCCCATCTCTTCTAGAATCTGGTCGCGCTCTAACCAAAGCTGAGCACGCTCTAGAGTGTCTAGCTCACTGCGGATCAGATTTTCGTCAATCTCGGCCAAACGCGCCTGCCTCGAATCGCAGGTGATGATCTTGCACTCGATTTGGTCAAGCCCAAGTTTGTCACAGGCTGTAAGGCGGTGCAGTCCTGCAATGAGGTTGAGGTCTTGGTCTACGGTAATTGGATTCAACAGTCCATTAGCCTTGATCGACTCCATCAACTCTTCGACTTTTCCGGTATTGAGAGGGCGTCTGTTGAGTCCAACTTTGATCTTATCGATCGCTACAATCGACATCTGTGTAGGCATCTGTAGTTTTTGTCCGTGAATAAAGGATGAATGGTCGCCATCTGCAACGGCGTGCCACTTGTTCTACTTCCTTGCATTGGAGGGATGATTACCCTCACAGCTCAACATCTGCACCCTTGTACTTAACTTTAGATTGTAAGCCACAGATCAGAAATATTTCTTTTAAGAATGTTTTAGAATCTTTTAAGACACCAGAGCTATCTACTGTTAAAATAGTTACAACTCATCAGTGTAGAACACAGTTCATCGGCGCGGGGCAAGTGCTGTCGATTAAGTTTGCCATAAACAGTTGACTCAAAATAATTGAGGCATTATGCTATTGGCTTAAGCGTGAGCTTAAACCGTTAGCTCATTTTATTTAGATAGGTTTAGATGATTCATTAGGTTAAGTACGAGCTGCTCTGGAATCAATTAAATCATCAGCTCCAACAGATTTCTCTAGTTAATTAATCATGGCTGTTGCGTAGTCTCTATTAAAAAAGGATGCTCATCTTAAAGCAGAGATGATTCTGCTGTGCACCTAATGAGATCTGCGTTGTCCACGGAATTATCGCAACTTGGAAGAAACGATTATGGTGCAAAAAGAAAGTTTGGTGCAAAAAGAAAGGCATCCAGCCATAAAAGCTGTGGGTCAGTGGCCAATCGTCTTGGCAGGTGCTATGGTTTTAGCGACTGGAGCTGTCTCTGTATACAGCCTCTCAAAAACTTGGTTAGCCTCTCAAAATGCCAAAGTAGCTATCCCAAAGACAGCTCCTGCGATCGTTAAAGTTACTGGCTTAGGGCGTCTAGAGCCTCAAGGAGAAGTAATTCATCTATCTGCTCCTTCTGCTCTTGAGGCTAGCCGAGTGACACAACTTATGGTTCAAGAAGGAGACAAGGTACGCAAAGGGCAAGTGGTAGCAATTCTCGATAGTTATGAAACTCGCCTAAGTGCCTTAAACCAAGCTAAGGAAGATGTCAAACTGACTCAAGCTCAGCTCGCCAAAGTCAAAGCTGGAGCGCAAGCTGGAGACATTGCGGCTCAAAAGGCTGCGATCGCACGTTTAGAAGCTCAGTTGCGTGGAGAAGTTGCCGCTCAACAAGCAACGATCGCTCGTTTGCAGGCTCAGTTAAGTAATGCTCAAGTAGAGCATCGACGCTATCAGGACTTATATACAGAGGGGGCAGTTTCAGCCTCCATGAATGACACTAAGCGCCTGCCAGTAGACACCTACCAAAAGCAGATTGAGGAAGCGAAAGCTACCTTAACCCGGACTGTAGAAACCCTTCAAAAGCAGATCCAAGAAGGCAAATCGACCCTCAGCCGTATTATGGAAGTTCGGCCTGTAGACGTGCAAGTAGCACAAGCTCAGGTTGATAAAGCGATCGCTGCTGTTGCCAATGCTCAGGCGCAACTCAATTTAACCTATGTGCGAGCCCCTAAAGACAGCCAGATTTTAAAAATTCATAGCCGACTGGGAGAAATTGTCGGCGAAAAGGGGATTGCTGATTTAGGTCAAACAGACCAAATGTATGCAGTGGCAGAAATTTATGAGACTGATATTGGAAAAGTGCATAAAGGTCAAAGAGCTACCATTACGAGCGACGCTTTTGCAGAAAAGTTACAAGGAACAGTAGACCATATTGGTTTACAAGTTAAAAAACAAACTTCCTTTAATCCCAATCCACTAGCTGACACCGATCAAAAAGTGGTTGAAGTAAAAGTTCGCCTGGATCGTCCAGTAGGAGGTAAGAAACTGACTACTCTTACCAACTTACAGGTGCGGGTAGCAATTCACCTTTAACCTCCCAAAAAAAGACGTTGCTCACTCCTTCATCATCCACATTCTTAGGAGCCTGAACATGATTTTTGCAATTCCTCTAGCTTGGATGCAACTCACCCATCAAAAAATTCGCTTTGCAGTAGCTTTGGGTGGCATTGTTTTCATCATCACTCTTTTGTTTATGCAACTAGGTTTCCAGGATGCACTCTATAAGAGCGCAACCCAAGTGCATAATAACCTCAAAGGAGACCTATTTTTAATCAGCTCTCAATATAAAGCGTTGACCTCTCAGCAAAGCTTTCCACGCTCTCGTTTATATCAGGCTCTAGGCTTTGATGGTGTAGATACAGTCAAGTTTTTATACGTGCAATTTGCCAAGTTTAAAAACCCAGAAACAGGTCAAAAATACCCCATATACGTTCTGGGAATAGACCCAGCAGAATCAGCTTTTAATTTAACTGGTGTTGAGAAAAATCTCGATACTATAAAAGTTGCTAATACTGTTCTTTTTGATAGTGCTTCTCGGCCGGAATTTGGACCGATCGCTAAGGAATTCTCCAAAGGAAAACCCATGAACGTTGAAATCTACTCTTTCAACGAACAAGTTGGCACAAAAATAAAAGTTGGTGGCTTATTCGCTCTAGGGCCTTCTTTTGGAGTTGATGGTAATTTAGTTGTCAATTACTTAACTCTTTTAGAGCTATTTACAGACCGTAAAGCCGATAAGATAGATATAGGTTTACTTACCCTCAAACCGGGTGCCGATCTTCAGAAAGTTAGGGCAAACTTGACAGCTAACTTACCCAAAGATGTTGAAGTTATCACTCGTGAAGAATTTGTTGCCCTTGAAAAGGGTTATTGGGCTAATAGAACTCCCATTGGTTTTGTGTTTAATCTAAGTGTGACAATGGCTTTTATTATTGGTACTGCTATTGTTTATCAAATTCTTTATACCAATATAACCAATCATTTGGTTGAGTATGCCACTCTAAAAGCGATGGGTTTTAAAAACAACTATTTGTTGAGAGTTGTATTTCAACAAGCTATGATTTTATCCTTGGTTGGTTACATCCCAGGATTTATTATTGCTCTTGGTCTGTATAAATTAGCAGCAAAGGAGACTCAATTACCTGTTGAAATGAATTTACCCAATGGAATAATCGTACTAACTTCAGGTGTTTTAATGTGCATATGTTCTGGCGCTGTTGCCATCGGAAAATTGCGCGCTGCCGACCCTGCTGACATTTTCTAGTTTTTTACATAACTCAAAAAAATCATGTATCAAGACTTTGTTGTTTCGATTCATAATCTCAATCATTATTTTGGCAAACGCTCATTAAGGAGCCAAGTCTTATTTGACGTTAACATGGTCATTAAGGCTGGAGAAATTGTGATTATGACAGGTCCCTCAGGGTCAGGTAAAACCACTTTATTAACTTTGATTGGTGGTTTACGCTCTGCCCAAGAAGGAAGTCTTAAAATTTTAGGAAAAGAGCTTCGCGGCGCTGGAAATGACCAATTAGTACAAACACGTCGCCATATTGGTTATATTTTCCAAGCTCATAACTTACTAGAATTCTTAACAGCTCGACAGAATGTACAAATGTCGCTGGAACTACACACAAAGGTGACTGATCAGGAAGCTCGCGCTAGATCTGAAGCGATGCTTGAACTCGTTAAATTGGGTCATAGAGTGAATTACTATCCTCATGATCTTTCAGGAGGACAAAAACAACGAGTAGCTATTGCTCGTGCTTTAGTGGGTCATCCTAGATTGATTTTAGCTGATGAACCTACTGCGGCTTTAGATAAGAAGTCAGGTCGAGATGTGGTGGATATCATGCAGCGACTTGCTAAAGAGCAAGGATGTGCTATTTTAATGGTGACTCACGATAATCGAATCTTAGATATTGCTGATCGAACCATCCACATGGAAGATGGACGGTTGCTAAAAGAAGAGGTTTTAGTGACACACTAACGTTGATTTCAAACTAAAACTCAGCTTTCTTGGTTGTTTGTTGTTTGTCACAAAATCCCCTCTCACAAACAACAAACAACAAATAACAAACAACAAATAACACTTTTATCCCACGTCAAAAGCTGGCGTGGGATTTGTATTAATTTTCACTATATCTTAGGTATTCCGGCTGCAACCTGTGTACACAGATCTAAATTAGGAGGGTATACGAGAATTTCTTTCCCTAAAAACCGTGCCTTACGGTAAAGCCCAATCGCCTCCGCTAAAGAGAAACCTGCAATTGGAATCCATCTGTCACTGCGATAGTAAACAACAACTGGATGTCTGCCAAATTCTTTTAGTGGAACAGGATTTCTCCAGGGTGAAACTACTTTAGCTTCGTTTTCTCTGTTAGATCTTTCTAGGTCTACTGTTCGAGTTGATAAGCTAGTCATAGCTATCCTTTAACTTTTGGAGGATTAATATCTAGTTTTTTCTTTTTATAAATCAAAATCTTGTCTCTTTGACTAACAAATCTTTTTTTGTTTGAGACAAAAAATTGATAGTTGAAATACTTTGACTATTGACAGCCATCTTTGGTACTCCCTTCCAGTTTCCTAGCTTCAAATAGATGCTGTAACACTTGAAGGTGCCGAATGTAGGATAAAATTCATTCTTTCATCTTGATGGCTTACTTCTTTATATCAATTAGCTCATATATTCGAGGAAAGTATGTAATAAAAATAACGATTTAATTATTTTTATAGAAGCATAGAAAGGCTCTATTAATCAATAGTCTAAAGTCTTTTTTAATCGAATATTTTTGTAAAGAAAAGATAAAAACTTACAAGATTTATTTTTTTGTAAGCAAAGAAAAAAAGGTATCTCTTTAATTTATAAAACTTGGTTTATAAGCCTAAGCCATACTTAACAATTGCTCAAAAGCCCCGTAGAAACTTTATCAAGAGGTATAGGAGCAGGGGAAAAGGAAAATAGGTAATCTTCTGGTGGGACACCAGATATAGTAGGGGTGAACGGCCGTTCACCCCTACAAATGGCGGTTAAACAGGAAATTGGCGTAAGTCCTGACATTCAATCTACGAAGAATTGAAAGGGCATCACGCAAAGCAGATTAAGATGCAGTTGCCAAACCGCTATGCCGGAGTAAAGGGGCTGTACTTGGTTCACGGCCTCGGAATGCCTTGAATACTTCCATAGGATGTAAGCCACCCCCTAAAGCCAGCACGGTATCTCGGTAGCGTTTACCTGTAGTAGCGATCGCCTCTTCATCATCCAATCCCGCTTCCTCAAATGCTGCAAAAGCATCAGCACTCAGGACTTCAGCCCATTTGTAACTGTAATAACCTGCTGCATAGCCACCAGAAAAGATGTGTCCAAACGCGCACAAGAAGGCATCTTCTGGCAAAGGGGGCAAAATTGTAGTAGTTTTGGCAATGCGATCGCGTACAGTTGCTGGAGTCTCATCCCCACCAGGAACATAACGGTGGTGTAACTCAATGTCAACATTGCTAAAGTGCAACTGCCGCAACATTCCACTACCGCTCATGAAATGCCGCGCCGCTAGCAGCTTTTGGTAATAATGCTCCGGCAGTGGTTCGCCTGTTTCGTAATGCTTCGCCATTCCCATCAAAGTAGGTCGGTCATAGCACCAGTTTTCCATAAACTGACTGGGCAGTTCCACCGCATCCCACTCTACATTATTGATGCCTGCTGCCCCAGCGTAATCCACCTTCGTTAGCATATGGTGCAAGCCATGACCAAACTCGTGGAATAACGTTTCCACTTCATTAAAGGTCATCAAACTTGGTTTACCATCTACCGGGGGAGTCTGATTACAGATCAAATACGCCACAGGCAAACGGGTGGTAGTCGTACCATTTTCACTAATTTTGGCGCGACCGATACAATCATTCATCCAGGCACCACCGCGCTTTTCTGCGGGACGACTGTAAGGATCTAAATAGAAGTAAGCAATCGGAGTGCCCGTCTCGTCAGCAATTTGAAAATAACGCACATCTTCATGCCAGACAGGCGCTTGCCCGTCTGCCGCTGTGACAGTAACGCCAAACAACCGCTTTACCAGAC
>DALYIW010000079.1:27298-29099 GCA_031970155.1 Coleofasciculaceae cyanobacterium CTOTU46601
AATCCATCTAGTACCTGAGGTAAAGGGAAGTAGGGGCGCAATTCTTCCGCACTAAAAGCAAACTTTTCTTCGCGCAGACGTTCTGACCAAAAGCTGATATCCCAGTGCTTCAAGTCGCTAGCTTCCTGTGCACCTTTAGCAGCAGCAAACGCTTTCAACTCCTCCAAATCTTTACGTGCTGCATCATAACTAGCTTGACGCAGTTCTTCCAGCAGCGCCTCAACTGCTTCTACCTTGGGAGCCATCTTACTGGCAAGGCTCAATTCTGCGTAACTATTAAAACCCAGTAGTATCGCTTCTTCTTTACGCAGCTCTAAAATTCGATCAATTAGCGGCGTGTTATCTAAATCACCTGTAGAGGCACGGCTGATAAAGGCTTTATAGAGTTTCTCTCGTAAATCGCGACGAGTGCTGTGTTGAATGAAGGGGGCATAACTGGGGAAGTCTAGGGTAATTCGCCAAGGGCCATTTTCGGCTGTCGCGTTCTCTTCACCCGCAGCGCGAGCCGTCTGGGCGGCAAGACTCAGCAAGCTAGGAGGCAAACCATCCACCTCATCTTTATTAGTAAGAGTAAGGCTAAAAGCTTTGGTGGCGTCTAAGACATTATTAGAAAACTTGGTGGAAAGCTCTGCTAGTTCAAGTTGGATAGCATTAAAGCGATCGCGCTTCTCACCCTCCAAACCAACACCTGAAAGTTCAGCATCTCGAATCGCGGCTTCGACAATTCGCTTTTGAGCTGGCTCCAGAGTACTCCAAACATCGCCTTCACGCAGCGCTTTAAATGCTTTATATAGGGGCTGGCTTTGACTGAGCTTGTTGAAGAACTGTACGACTTGAGGCTGCACCGTTTCGTAAGCCTCACGCAGTTCGGGGCTATTCTTGACGCTCATCAAATGACCCACCACTCCCCAACTCCAGGTGAGGCGTTCTCCCAAGCGATCCAAAGGCTCGACCAAACCGCTCCAAGTGGGCGTTACCTGATGCTCTAAGGTAGCAAGTTGTTCATCTAGTTCAGCCAACAGCTGCGTCATTGCAGGGACTACATGCTCTGGCTTGATGGCTTCAAAAGGGGGTAGCCCTTTGCCGATTAACAAAGGGTTATTAGTAGTAGGTGCGTTGGCAATCATGTGTAGTATTTAGTTACGTATGCTCAGACAAAATCGCTCTTCTTTAAGATAGTTGAGCTTGATAGTCAGCAGTGATCCCTGTGTTGCTCAATAGTCTTTAGAAACAATTTAGTGCTGTGACGAGTAGCACTCACCTATGTGTCTCATTTAGATTGACACAGGTATTTACTGCTGATTTTTATAATCCACTACCTTGATTATGGTGAAGATTTACTGATAGTGCTGAGCGGTTAACCGTAACTGTTTAGTGACGTTTGCCACCCTACTTTAACTACGCTTGAGCAAAGCTGAAAAGCGGTCTTTTACGTTGGCGATCGCACCTTGAATCAAGTTACCCGCTGTTGCTTCAGGACGGGTAGCGATCGTAATTGGCTCATCGTTAAATTCCTTGAGTCGATAGCCGTACTCCAACTCGCTTTGGTGCTTGCGTAATTTGGGGAACAGACGGATAGCACCCTTGAGCAACTGTTCCTCTTCTTGGAAGATAGCTTGGCTAATGAGACTACTGCGATTGACGCTCATCGAACCTGCGGGTAACCACTGTTTCTGCCCTTTGATTCGGACATAAATATTAAATTCTGGCAGCCCAGACTTCTTCATCTCATTGTATTTCTGTGAAGCTGCTACTCGTTTCGCCTTGTTTTTCTTCGCTGTCTGCTTCTGGGGTTGAACTT
>DALYIW010000080.1:0-28285 GCA_031970155.1 Coleofasciculaceae cyanobacterium CTOTU46601
TGGCGTGACCGTCATCGCAGGCAATGATATTGTCTGGCATTGGCACGTTGTAGCGTTGTGATACCAATTGCCAAAGACCCAGGGACATCCGATGATACGTGACCCGGTTGGGGGTCTTGGGTGGGGATTCGTACTTAACGAGTTTTTCTGTCTGTTGTCCCTTCTGCTTATCGTAGTTAAAGCGGGGGGCGGCGGACTTAAATCTGCCCCATTCCATCGGTTCCCAGTTGTTCTGGGGGTCTAAACCACTGACCCACCAACCGCCTGCTTCTACATGACGGTATTGCTTGAGAAAACCTTCTCTGACTCTCCCGGCGTTTTTCCGAGGGACATCGGGCGAGATAAACAGATAGCTGTAGGGCACATCTCCCTCTAAATGAATGTAGTTGAGGGAGATTAGGTCAGGATGGATGCCACTGCCAACTGCCAGTTCTCGGTACTCGGCACTTGTGAGATTATTGGGGTATTGTTGAGGTGCTTTGCTCATGATGCCACACCCCAAACGAATGCAAGTGGCTCAGTTGCGGTTTGAGTCTGTGGTTGGTTTGAGGAATGAAGAAAATTTATTTTAAGATTCATGTCGGTTGCTCCTGCCAGGACAACCGAGAGTCGCGCTTCATCTATTGGGGTCAATGCACCGACTTTTGACAACCTGAAGAGCTTGAAGTTATATCTATTTTGGGTCAAAATAGAAATACCCCAAACCCAAACCCTAATATAGGTTTTGGTGTCAGAAGCCGAGTTGTACGTTGGTAGCGATGGACTCGGTTTTCTGGCGTTTGGGTTAATTAACTGCAAACACGGCGCTGAGGCAAGCGCGATGTAAAAGCTCGAAAATCCAGCATCTGCGAGTGTGCTGAAGTTTTTTGCTGTTGGAGTCCCCCACCGACACTGCCAAACGATAAGTCAATATCAGTTCCAACCACTAGGGGAAGCTGGCATTTCTGTAAATGGGCAAAGTAAAACAGCCCAAAAGATTCGATGTGAAATAATATAAAAGGCATAGGGTACCCTTGCTGCGGCTACGCAGCTGTTATGTAATCAAGGCGGAGGAGGAAGTTCGCAGATTTCCAGTTCCGGAACTTCCCCACCTAGCCTTGCTAATACTTTGTACTAGCTCATAAATTAGATTAGCATTGTTATTTATGATTGATTCATAATTTATGAGATATGGCTTAAAGATAAAACCAGAACAATGCTCTCGGCTAGGGCAGGAAATTCTTAAGTACATAGAGGATAACCAACTCAGCATAAGTGAAGTGGCTCGTCGAGTAGGTATAACTCAGCCTGGGTTGAGGGCGTGTTGTTGGCACGGGGTTATGCCCAGCGAAGCCACCTTACGAAAACTGGCTTCTCTAATGGGTAAGCCTCCTGAAGAGCTTTTTGAGTGGGTTTACAGAGACAAAATCAAATATGGGTATGAAGCAGGCGTTGCTGAGGCTCTGCTACAGGCGATCGAAGAGGCAATTAAAGTTATCCGTCTATTGGTAAACGATTATCCACCCGACGAAAGACCTTCTGACTATGAAATCATCGAACAGGCTCTAAACCAAACCCTAAAAATGTTTAAGCCTTTCGGTCTAAAAACCAAGGAATTAGTGAATCAGTAACTTGCGGCGTGTCCTGAAGGAGGGTCTCCCAAACTAAACTCTTCCTTCAGGCGAGTAGGGTTATCTACGAACTGTTAGCAAAAGAGAGTTCAACCAATCTATCTACATTGAGATACTGTTAGCGATTAGAATCGATTCCCAATCTCTTTTCAATCCGCTCCAGCTTCGTCTGATTCCATCCCGTTCTTGACCAAATGTTATAAAGATACGCTTGAATTTCTTCCGCCTTACGGTCTGGCAGCGTTTGAAAAATTGTCCAGTTGACAAGGGCGAAGAAAATGCTACCCAACATCACCGCCGCTGCCCTCTCAGGCCACCCCCACCACCGATTAGTCGTACTCGAACCCTCCTCTTTCTTCAGAGGAAACAGAGCGATTAACTCCTTTAAACGTTTGTCCAAGTGCGTCGTGGTTAGAATGTTCTTGCTGTTTTTCTCCTGATTTGATATTTGACGCTGGAGTGCCGCTATTTGCATTGAAAGCGAGTTCAATTCTTGATTGTCCGTAGACTCTAATAGACTGCTCAAAGCGGTCGAGAGATTCGGCAAGACTGTCAAGGCTTTCCGATAATCTTCGTTGAGCAGTTCTAACTGCTGCAAGCGTTGCGCTTGTCGCTCTAGTAAATTCGTTTGTTTGTCTATCAATTTCGTTTGTCGGTCTAACAGATTCGTCAAACCCAAATTTGTTTCCGTCCATGTTTCAATCACTTTCTGCACTTGTTTAAGCTCTGTCGCCAACTTGTCATTCTCTTGTAAAACCAGCAGCAGCGGGTCGTCAGGCTCTATTCCCAATTGGGATGCCAGTTCATTGAGCTTCGGAGCATAATTTGCAGTCTTTTTCCCATTATTACTCATGGCACTAACTTCGTTGATTCAATTGCTTCGTAGGCTTTAGTTAAAAAGATTTTGATGCGAGATTTCGACATAACTTGCCATTCTTTAGTCTCCCTCGCATCCCCAAACGTTAAATTTTGTTTTTGCAATTTGTTCCGTTCGTGTGCAGATAGCTTAGGAAATTCAATCCCCTTGACCTTAGACTTTTTCATCAGTGCAGCCAGGTCTGTCATTTCCTCTAACTCACTCCAATCATCCCCCACCCCCAGATTTTTCACCAAAATATGAGGAAACTTCCCACCATGTTTCTCTAAAGCATTATGAAATAGATTGAGCGATTCATAAGTTCCACTGGAGACAAACCAACGTACCAACTCAACCTTGTATTCTTTGGCATCCAACAATGCCGCATCAATCCAATCATTCAAAGGATTAGCCACCTGAGAAGGCAGACTTACAATTACAGGTTTCTCAATCGCAAAATCAAATAAATGATTCGCCTCAGTTTTCTTTTCATCCTCACTAAATACTGCGAAATGAACTCCAATAGATGAGTATTTATTAGCGATATCGGGGTTACTTCTGTCCGCTTCTACCGCCACCAATGGCAGTTTTTTATCGAGAAAATATTGAATCAGCGTCGAGGCAAATAAACTTTTCCCTACCCCGCCTTTTTCTCCATCTATTAAATGCAGTCTTGCCATATTATCTTCTCCTGATATTGAAAGCGCTTTGTAAATTGCTAACGGCTTCTGGATTCGACTTGCCTTTGACAGAAGTTTTGCTTGGAGGTTGAGAAGCTTTTTCCACTGTTTTTGATTCTGACTTTACTGCTCTAGATTCAGAAGTAGGCTCTTGCGCCTGTTGTTTTCTCTCTTCAAACCCTGTCTCTAATGTGGCTTCAATTGTGGACTCACTCACTGGTACAGATGTCTCTTCAATATTGGATGAAGCTGTTACCTCATCCCCAGGTGCAGATATCTCTTCAGTATTTGGGATAACTGTTGGTTCAACAATTAACTCAGTGACTTCCTCAATTACTTGTCCATCAGCAATTTTCCCCTGAACTTCTGCCACTTGTTCATTGACAGGTACGGTTCGAGAAATGGACTTTGACACACTGGAGTTTTTCTGCTTCGGTTTAGACTGATTCCCCAAATAAAAATCATTTTTCGCTTTCCGTTTATGTCGATTATTGGCTTGGCTCAGGTATTGTCTAAGCGTTTCCGCCGTGATTTCCCACCCTTGTTTATTCAGCGCTTCAGCCAGTTCTTCATAAGTTACTTTGCGTTTAATTGCCTTATTCAGAACATGACGGATGCGATAGACAGCTTCATACTGAGGTGGAAGAACTTTTTTTTGTTTAGCTAGTTGGTCTATAAAACCAACCGTTGCCTCAAGTTTTTCCTGAGAGATTTCCAATTTGCATACACCTCCTGTTTCAAGCTAGCCTTCAGCCACTTTATAAAAACCTGTCCCTCGATTGATTTTTCAATATCACTTTAGAAAGAGGGTGATTTGAAAACTTATGAATAGGTTGGAGATATTGTTAAAGACAGTCTTAATGGCTTTTGTTTAATAGGCGTTGATAAAAAAATACATCGGGTTTACCTTAAATATTTCTTAAATTTTTTGAGGGAAGACACACAATTCATTACCTGCCTTATGTCTCAAACAATTAATAAGCAGACCTACTCTTTATTAAGTGCAATTTCTAAGAGAGCAATTAATGGACAAACACACTATCTCTTACCCAGCACCCTTCGATTGCAGTCACACACCCTCGTACACAGCACCCCACGGCAGAGGTGGGAAGCAAGCCATGCCGCTATCATGATTCTGGGAATCATGATGCCCCTACGGGTCACGCGGCGGCTTGTTGGGGGTATCCCCCAAACCCCCATCCTGGTAGTATCCAAGTGATTGACCATGCCTAAAACCCCTCGTCCTCACAAGTTCCAGGTATGTCTGAGCGAACAAGAATGCTCGATGCTAGAAGCGATCGCCCAACGAGAAAATATGACCCGCAGCGACTTGCTGAGATTCAAGACTATCTATCAAAAGCTGCCCAGGCGCACCACCAAGATAGCAGCTCAGACCTACTGGTTATTAGCCAATCAAACGAACAATATTAATCAAGGTATCAAAGCTCTAAACGCTGCCAACTCTCAAGGACTCGCCCCCAAACAAAAGGTGCTATTAGACCTGCTTTCAGCACTCCAAAACAATTTAGAACTGCTTACTCAGGTACGCAAGGAACTTGTGGAACTGGACTTGTTAGCGCAGTTGGACGACATAGAGGAAGAATCAGATGATTGGGAAACAATTGAAGGGTAGAGGCTTTAGAGGTCTACTAAACTATCTTGAAGAGAAAGAGGAAGCCGAGTTGATTGGAGGGAATATGATAGGGGAAAATGCTCGTGAATTAGCAGCCGAGTTTCGCTTCATTCGGCAGTTAAATCATAGAGTTGAGCGCCCCGTCTATCATGCTTCTTTATCTCTTCAAAAAGGCGAGAACCTGGATAATGAAACCTGGAATGAGATTGCTAAAGAATATCTAATAGGAATGGGCTTTGACTACAATCAATATTGTGTTTTTCGGCATCGCGACCAAGACCACGACCACATTCACATTGCAGCCAGTCGCATCAAATTAGATGGCACTTGCGTACATGATGGATGGGATTTTCCGCGAAGTGAGAGATTGATTAGACAGCTAGAAAAACAATATGGATTAGAGTCTCCTGTTGTCCGCGAACCAGGGAAGCGATCTCCTACAACAGGAGAGAGGAGATTATTAGAAAAAACGGGAAAGGAAAGCGAAAGAGTCAGGCTGCAAAATGCCTTGGATGAGGCATTACCAGAGAACTGGAAAGCCCCAGAATTAATCAAGCATCTGAGGACTAATGGTATTGATGCGAGCGTGAGTTACTACAGCACTGGAAATGTGCGAGGCATTACCTACAAACTGATTGATTCTGATATGAGGTTTAGTGGCACTCAATTGGGAGCTAATTACACATTTCCTAACGGACTAGCAAAGTCCAAGGGAATGACTTATGAACCAGAGCGAGATGATGAGGCTCTTGCGAGCGCTAACTTGATTGAAGTTTTCCAAGGATTTAGTTTACTAGAAGACGAATTGATGGAAGAGGAGTCCGACACTCAACCCGAATCTCTACAAAGTGCCACTCAATCAATTAGTCAACAACAACGGGACTATGCTGCGATAATTTCCCCTATTGCTGTTGATAAATTTAATTATGAATCCAATCAAGGTCGAGTCGAAAAAACATCTTCAGATACTTTGACCGTTAAGGGCAGGAATTACTGCTTATCTTGGCAGACTGAGGAAAGAGTATTTTCCCTTCTGGCTACTGATGGTAGAGGAGAGTTACTAAGAATGAGGGAAGATAGTAGCGGCGTGTCACAGTTGGAGTGGGCTGACAAAATTACATATTCTGATGTTGAGCGATGGAATCAAATTAACCAACAGCTTCAAGATTTAGAACGTCAACGCCAATTAGAAGCAGAACGCCAGAAAATTTTGGAGGATAATCAAATTGAGTATTAGCTTGCCAGGGTATATTTGTTACCTAATAAGGGTGGCATCTCTAATGTATTTGTGCTGAAATAACTTTTCAAGCAAGCGATCGCCATTGGTTCACGTTTCCTTTCTTTCAAAGAAAGCGTCATATTAGCTACCAATAGTTGCACAGACCAGAGATAATTAAAACAAACGGCTCAGATAGTAAGCCAAAGAAGGGAAAAGCGCTCAAAAACAGCAATGGCAAGCTACAGAGATTGGAACCAAGCGTTAGTGTCTTACTTTACCAGTGGCGTACCACGGGGGACAAAAGTCTATCTGAGCGTTGACGACGATGTACTCGAGCGTATTGGTCGAGACTTTAACCGAGAGCCGACAGCAGATAACTGGGGCGACGACTTCCGTGCCGCTGTGAGGGAAAAAGTTATCGTTGACGGACAGGTTAATTTGGGCAACTTGCTTTGGCGTGATTCTAAGGGTTTACCCCAAGGTGTTGCCTTTCTCGGTGCAACTGTTTTAGCGGCATATCAAATGGCAGATGAAGAAAGAATCTCAGAACTCAACTACTTCAGGCGATTGCGGGAAGTTTTAGGTTTGTCAGGCTCAGGTCGCCCAGCCGGGATGAAATCTGGCAATACCGCAGAAGAACCGCTATGGCAAAATTGGCATCTCTGGCTGATGCAGCATGGATTCCTACCTTCAGCACGCCGAGGGCGTGGTGGATCAACTACCTATATTAATTATCCAATTTCGCAATCCTTATTGCGTCGTGCCGATAAAGACCGACTCCACCTACTGTTTCACGAGCAGCAATGGACAGCACAGTGGGATGCTATGACCCTGTTTGCTCGCGTTCGCCGAGAAGCGCTCTTACTCTCCAACCATTTAAAAGAGTTACTAACTGACAGGCAACGGTATGAAGCTGTTGCTGAAGCGATTCACGAAGTTTACGAACAGTGGCAAGATAACGGAAAGCCAGCAGCACATAAGGTAGGAGTAAGCACGTTCGTTCGTCACATCTTCGCCGGACTATATCGCACTGAAGACCCATTTCTGGGGCACGTAGATTACTATCTCTACCCAAAGCAGCTGCGCGGACGGCAGCTAGAATCGGTACAAGTTCAGTACAAAGACAATGTTTACAAGCTTTGGGATGAACGCCCTGGATGGTATTTTCCTCTAGATTGTCCGATCGATGTGAGTGAATTGGAGCGCGGTGCTAGATACCAGATTACTTGCCCTGCTGACCTCGATCTCTTGATTTTGCCTGCTCGTGACTTCTGGATACTGATTCCAGATCCGGATAACCCCGATGCAGGGGCTTACGCTTCTTGGGGAACACCAGCACTTGGCACACCATTTATCCTACTCTGCAAACGAGAACTGCTCTCAGACATCCAACGCTTGCGAGATGAGCGTCTGCTGGAGTGGAGCGGGAACCCGATACCTGTTCGCTCGCGCTCGAATTGGGTAGAACTCCACCAGTGCATGGTTGTCTCCCAGGCTTGGGATGGAGTCTTCATCAACAATCAAGAACTTAAAGATGCTTTGCAACCCAGTGTCCGGTTATCAATTAGCTTTTCTGGTGGATTGAGAATCCCCCAGCTAGGCGCGTGGCTAGAGGGTCACAGTCTGAACGTGACCGTCTTTGGCTTCTCCCCCACAGCTGAGTTACAAATTACTAGATTATCAGATAATTACCTTTTCTTAGCTAGGGCGCAGAGTACAAATACTCCTATTCCAGTAGACTTTCCTAGTCCGGGTGACTACCTCGTAGAGGCGAATTGTGGAGGTGAATTGAGCCAGCGCTTTGTCAAGATTGTGGATTGGGGTTGGTTGTCCATAGAAAAATATTCGCGTCGTGAAGAATTGCCTATTGGTTCTGGGCATCATATTTGTGGCAGTGTCATTCAGCCAGTTTCAGTAACAAGCGCGAGCGCAAGCTAGGTGCATAATGCCACAAGTACAACGCTGGTATAAAGGGTTCTCTTATAGGGGAAACCCAAAGGAACTTGTCAAGCAAATTTCTGAGCAAGTCCAACGCAACAATCTTGGTAAATTCATACCACTTTTACGAGTAGAGAAGGGAGCAAAACCACGCAAACAGTTTTACTTCTTTCTAGCAGTTGAAACTTTCCAAAAAGGCGATCTGCCAACTGAAGTTCAATCAACTCTATTGAATCTCTCGTTTTTTCAGTATCCCATCAAAGGTAGTCCCACCTTCACTTACGAACAAATAAAGTCTATGGTTGGTGTTGCCCATGATGTTTACGATTACACCAACCCAATTCCTTACCAGCCTTTACAGGAAATTGGCTATGACAATCCCTTTGATTTAATAGCATCGCCACCTATAAGTCAATCATCACCGGATATTGAGCTTCTTTCTCATCGCTACGAACAACTTTTATACTGGCTATCTGCTCAAGGTTGCGGCACTTGGGAATCTTTCAAAAAAGCTTGCAATGCTCTGAAACTTGAGGAACCAAAACGCATTTTACGGCGGCTGAAATTGCTGGGACATATTGAGTCTTCGTCGGACGGTTCGCGGTGGTCTGCTGCTCCTACTGCTCTTGTCAAAGTTAAGTCGCAGTCTAACTCTCAAGAGTTTATATTATGCGGTCAACGCAGCTTGAATTTAATTAGCGAAATGAAAAAATATGCACGGGTAGAGGTGATAAACCAGCCAAGAGGAGAAGCTCCACCTTGTATTCGTGCGAGTGCAGCTAATCCTGAACAAATCTTCGAGCTAATTAAACAAATAGATCGTCAATTGGCGATCGCCAATGTTGGTGAAGTATCGCTGCAACTGGCTGGCATCCTACTCGACTTGGCAACTTGGAAGCATACTCTCAGGAGCTTACAGGGAATTGTACCAAGTTTATATGATTGGGAATATTTTGACTGTAATGGTAATAACTTCGTTAGTTGCATCTCACCTATAGAGACAGGGATGTACCGGATGCAGTCTCAGGAAATGACTGGTTATAAGTACACGATCTTTTATGACAAAGAGAGCTTCCGCTGGTTACAAGGGGACTGGTACGGTTTGAGATTTCTGGCTTTGCAGCACAATCAACAAGAGTGTATTGCACGTTATGACAGAGCTACAAAACGTTTAGCAATACCTGTGTATCAACGATGGCCTGAGATTTACGAACGTGCGTTAGTGTTAGCCTCTGGACTGCTCCCGACGTATCAAGACTCATGGTTGCTGTATGAAAACGTGAGGCCAGAAGTAGCGGATCAGCTAAGTGATAAACTTAACATTAAATGCTCGGAGGCATCTACTCGTGCATGACCTAGTTGGGGCGTATCAAAGGCTTGACAAAATATATCAGCTATACATCAAGAGTGCCTTTCCTCTACGTTACCGGGCTTTAGCTGATGAACGGGATACGCTCCTCCAGCAACCAGGCATTTTGAGCCAGCCTCCATTAGTTGAACCAGTCCCGATTTATCCTTCATCGGGAATGAATTTATCAGCTGCCGCCAATCAACTGCCTGCCGATTACCGCGATTTGGCGCAATTAGGGCAGATGATCTTTGAACCGGGAGTCCAACTTTACCAGCACCAGTGGGAAAGCCTTTACCAAGTGCTGGTCAACCAGCGAGATATCGTTGTTACCACTGGTACTGGTTCTGGTAAAACTGAGTGCTTCCTGTTACCGCTCTTAGCACAGTTGGCAAGGGAATCCCTTTCTTGGGCAGCTACTCCTCAACCGCCAAACAACCATCGCTGGTGGGATACAAATGTTTTTCCTAATGGATCTCGGATATCGCAATGGACGCACGCACCGCGATCAAAAGCCCTCCGCGCCTTAATTCTATATCCTCTCAATGCTTTAGTTGAAGACCAGTTGCGGCGATTAAGAAAAGCACTAGAAGCGCCACAAGTACACCAGTGGTTAAATCAAAACAGAGGAGGAAATAGAATTACCTTTGGACGCTACACCGGACAAACACCAGTTTCAGGCATCCAGAAAGACGATAGTATCAGACGACTGAAAAACGAATTAAGGGAACTCGAACAGCAACGACAACAAATAGATACGGTTATCCAAAATAATCCGTCGGTGCTTCAGGATATGCCCGATCTGCCTTACTATTTCCCGCGACTTGATGGTGGCGAGATGCGATCGCGCTGGGATATGCAAGAGAGTCCGCCGGATATTTTAATTACCAACTACTCGATGCTCAACATTATGATGATGCGGAGTATCGAAAATAGTATCTTTGACCAAACTCGTAACTGGTTAGAACAAAATCGAGACAACCAATTCTTCCTAATTATTGACGAACTTCATGCTTATCGTGGCACACCAGGAACAGAAGTTGCTTATATTTTGCGATTGTTATATTCGCGTCTGGGGTTGACACCAAATTCACCGCAATTAAGAATTTTGACAACTACTGCCAGTCTCGAACCAAATCAGCAAGGTAGAAACTTTCTGCGACAATTTTTTGGGCGAGACAATTTTGAATTTATCTCTGGACAACAAACACCACCCACTTCAGGATCGCGATTCAATCTATCTGCATATCAAAGTGCATTTGTTCAGTTCGCCCAGACAGTGCAGGCAGATCCATTTCAGTCAATGCAGCCACCCGAACCCAATTCAAATCAAGTACGGAATGCAATGTCTGATTTGGCTATGCAACTGGGACAGCCTCCTGCATCTGGGTTGAGTGCAGAGCAATACCTTGGTGAAGCGCTAGCTACTATAGGTGCAGCAGATGCTCTACGGGATGCTTGTCGGGAAGTTGACCATTTGCTTAACCCAAATAATCCTAATCCTACAGTTAGGTCTACAAAAGTTGTAAATTCAGATAACTTAAATTCTCCTACAGATCTAGACCGTCAAATTTTTCCCGGTGCTGCAAGTAATGGGGTAGTATCTGATGCAATGCGGGGATTGCTTTTAGCGTTGGGGATGTCTCAAAGAGTGAGTACGGGGCGATCGCCCCAACCCGTGCGCGGTCATTTATTTTTCCACAATCTGCAAAACCTATGGGCTTGCTGTAATCCTGCTTGCACTGACTCAGTAGTAAATCCTCAACGTCGCCAAAGCGATCCAACTGGGCCAACAGTTGGTGCTATCCATGCTACTCACAGCTTAACCTGCTCCTGTGGCTCCCGCGTTCTTGACTTACTTGTGTGTGAAGTCTGTGGAGATGTGTTTCTTGGTGGCTACAAAACAACTCGCAGGATAGGCACTACCAACGTCGATATTTTGACACCAGATCAACCCAATTTAGAAGGAATTCCCGACCTAGTAGTTCTCAACCAAAGTTATGAAAACTACCGTGTATTTTGGCCTTTGCCCAACGAGACACCAGCTTGGAATACCCAACCTCAAGATCCAGAATGGACACTTGAAAAGATTAAACGAAAATGGGTTCGAGCCAAGCTTAACCGAGTTACAGGTGTAGTTATACAAAACAGCACCCCACCACAAGTAGATGAAGAAATACCGGGGTGGCTATATCAGGTTGTAGGCAAATCTGCCGATAGTCAACGAGCGTTGCCCAGCAAGTGTCCCCGATGCGATGCCGACTATGGCAAGCGAGATAAATTCCCCACACCTCTGCGCTTTCACCGCACTGGATTTCAGAAAGCTTGCCAAGTGCTTGCCAGTGGGCTGTTAAGAGAAATGCCAGCACCACTAAGCTCTACGAGTCGATCGTCTCGCAAACTGGTAATATTTTCCGACAGTCGTCAAGATGCCGCCAAGTTAGCAGCAGGAATGGAGCGCGATCATTATCGCGACATGGCGCGGATGTTGCTGATTCAGTCATTCCAAGATTATTGGAATGACTTTGTATCCTTCCTCCGCATTAGTTGTGCAAATAACCAAACAGCACTGGCTAGGTTGCAGGCATTGAACCCCGCTCTTTGCGCTGCTGTTGTTGGGAATCCGCAAGCTGATGATATGGTTCGGCGCAACCGATTTCGCAACGCTAATCTGGCAGAAACAAACGAAGCACGGGACTGGATTGATGATTTGCCTTCTGCTAACCAGCAGGCTCGTGACAAATGGCTAAGATTACTACATGACTACCCAGGAAGAATTCCTCTTTTAAATTTGCGGGATAAGATTCGAGATGCTCTACTCAATTATGGGATTTGTCCGGGCAGACCAAGCTTTCAGACTATGACCTATACAGTCGGACAGAAAAAAGGAATACAAAGGTTTGCTTGGTTTGATTGCTACAACTGGAATGCTAATCCAATCGCACGAGTTGTTCCTGGCACACAGGAACAGAGAAATCATGCTGATATGCTAGAAGCACTGTTAACTGAGGAATTGATGTATGCTCTTTTCCCTCATATTGCTCGGACAATTGAAGGACTAGCACAGGGTTGGGTAAGTTATCAATATCAAGGGAATCGAACTCCGCTTATTGAAGCGACTGAGGCAGTGATTCGACAACTAGGGATTCGGAAATTGCACCCTTATTTTCCCCATTTTTACCCAGGCAATGACTCGAATTTATCAAATTTAGTCCGACGTTATGTTGAGAGAACGGGTTTAGCACCTGCCGATGTAGAACAGCAGTTGATTCGATCGCAAGTTGGTATATCCAGTGGGAAAGGACTCGCGCTCAATCCTGACCAACTATACCTCGTCCTGCCACCGCCTCCCAATCCCAATGGGTCTCGATCGGGATATCGTTGTCTGCAATGCAATGCTTTCTTTCTTCAACCTGCTGCTGGAGTTTGTCCAGAGTGTAACAGCGATCGCCGCTTCGATAATCCCAACACCCCCACAATTCATCTTGCCCCCGGACAAACTACTACGGATTTTGATTACTATACCTATCTATCAGAACAATCGGGTCAATGTTTCCGCTTGAATGCAGAAGAGTTGACGGGTCAAACTGATAAGGGCGATCGCACTAAACGCCAGCGCTGGTTTCAAGATATCTTTATCGAAAATGAAATTGGTAGAGTGCAGGGTATCGACTTATTGAGCGTCACAACTACAATGGAAGCAGGGGTTGATATCGGTGCATTGCTAGCAGTAATGATGGCAAATATGCCACCCCGACGCTTCAATTATCAACAGCGAGTAGGTCGTGCCGGCAGGCGTTCTGCGGGAGTTTCATTAGCAGTTACTTTCTGTCGAGGTAGAAGTCACGATGACTTTTATTTCCAACGTCCAGAAAGCATCACGGGCGATCCACCGCCATCACCTTACGTCGATATGAGAAGTCAAGAAATTTTTCAGCGCGTCCTTAGAAAAGAAGTGTTACGGCAAGCCTTTGCAGACACAGGCATCAGTGCATCATTAGGTGGAACTGATAACGTACACGGCGAGTTTGGCGATGTTGAAAATTGGATGAATTACGAACCGTTAATTGCAGATTGGTTGAATAACTCAGCAAATGAACCAGCGATTTTGTCAGTTTTGGATATTTTGCGAGAACAAACAACATTAACTTATGCCAGTAATTCTCAAATGTTGAATTATCTCCGCAACGATCTAATAACCGACATTCAAAATATTGTAAATGACCCCACCTACACTCAAGATAAACTGAGCGAACGTTTGGCTAATGCGGGTTTATTGCCGATGTTTGGTTTCCCGACGCGGGTGCGGTTGCTTTATACACGCTGGCCTTCACCAGGCGCTCAATGGCCTCCTGAAACTGGGGTTGTGGATCGCAATCTTGATGTCGCTATCAGTCAATTTGCTCCTGGGTCACAAACTGTGAAAGATAAGGCGGTTCATACAGCCTGTGGTGTAGTTGAATTGCGTCCTCAAGGTAACACAATTACTTCTCATCCAGGTTTGTTTCCGGCACTTCCAAATAGTAATCAATCTCTAGGACTTTGTAGTAACTGTCAAGCAGTTGTTTATCCATACCAACCCAATCAACCTATCGTTGGCAGTCAGCCACAAAAAGTTGAATGTCCAGTCTGTCATGCGCTCGAGTTGCGTTGCATAGATGCTAGAGAACCCAAGGCATTTTTTACAAATTTACAGCCAGATGACTTTGACGGACAGTTTGAATGGCAACCACGTTCTACGCGACCATCTTTGAGTATCAATGCTAACGTTGCCCAAACTGCCTCTATTCTAAATGCTGCCGTCTATTCCTTTAATGACAACATCATCTCTGTTAACGACAATGGAGGTCAAGGTGGATTTGACTTTCAGCAAGCAACGGTTTTCGATCAACCCAAAACGGGTGCTTATGCAGTTCAAGCCCATACTGTGCCACCATCAGGTCGCGATCAAAAAGTCAATACTATTGATAGAACTTACCGAGTGGCGTTATTGTCTCGCCGGAAAACAGATATTTTGCTGGTAAATATCAATCAATGGCCTAGCGGTGTATTTGCAGACCCCAGAACGGTTGTAGGTCGTGCAGCTTGGTATTCTTTAGCATTTTGGCTGCGGATAGCGGCAGCGGCTCACCTTGATGTAGATGCACTGGAGTTGCAAGCCGGTTTCCGTTCTTTAGAACAGAATGGAGCAATAATCGGTCAAGCTTTCTTAAGCGACCAACTAGAAAATGGGGCGGGATATTGTCGCTTCCTTGCCCAGCCGAACGAGTTTCAACAACTAATAAATCAGGCCGATTTAACTATTCAAAACAGTATTGCCAGTCAGTGGATAAATCCTCACCAACATGGAAGCGATTGTGATACTTCCTGTAATTTATGTTTGCGGGACTATCAAAATCTTGCTTATCACGGGTTATTAGACTGGCGATTGGCTTTAGATATGGCACGGTTAGTGTCTAATTCCTCATCTGTAGTCGATCTCAACTCTTCTTGGGGGAATTTCCAGAATCCTTGGTTCAACTTAGTCCAAAGCCCGATTGCAGCCGCACTTAACCGCTTGGGCTATGGCTCCCCGGTGCAGTTTGGAACCCTCACTGGTTACGTTCACCAGAATCCTCAGCGTCGAATAATCCGAATTCTGCGGCATCCGCTGTGGCAGGATGACCATCCAGAATGGATTGCAGCCGTAGCAGATGCACAAACACTGTATACTGGTTATCAGGTTGAACCAGCTAACCCGTTTATGGTACTGCGGCGACCGGGGGATTGTACGTAGATTTTTGTCTATAAAATCATTTTTGCTTATAGCGAGTGGCGCTTGGCGTTTGACTCTTTCTAAAAAGCGGTTCCCAGTTTTTATTGGGGCTATGAAAAAAAGGTAATGTGTTATTTGGACAACTATAGTGATGGCAGGTTAAAGCTCCAGACTGGCGGTAGCCTACTGATGGTTTTCCAGTCGCACGCAAACAGTATCTCTCAATAAAATCATCGTACTCAGCTTCAGTAATTTGGTTATCTGAAAGGATTTTCATAATTTCTGTACTTTTATAGTGAAGCATGGCTTCATAAAAAAGTGTTAGGCTCTTTTGAGGGCGTAACTCTATATCTTCAATGCGAAATAATTCAGCCTGCACGACATACATAAAAACAAATAAACTTTTTTGCCATTCTGGATATTTAGAGAGTAATTTATTGATTTCTCTAAGGCACTTACTGAGTTGATTACCCGAACCGTTAGTATAATCCATAAAAACAAAAACAGAGGTTTCAGGTTCACTTGAACTAGCTTTGAAGTATTCTTCCAAGGGTTTGAACTTTTTACCATTAGGAACGCTAGCCTCAGTAAGTGCAAACCTTTCATAAACTCCCCAAAGCCGATCTTGGCTTTCAACCGCTGTATCTGGAGGGTTAGGTAATCTGGCGTAATGAATAACTTTGTTACGCAGCCATTTTTGCATTTCCGCTTCATCTTTGACCGCAGCTTTTGGCTCGGAGCGAAAGGCTTGTCGTAGGTTTTCATGCTCAAAAAGTAAATTAAGTAATTTGGCTTGTAAATTTCGAGTCGCAACTTCAATATTACTTTTCGATAAAAACTGAAACTTACTCAAAAGTAAATGTGCTATGTTTTTATCCATAGTAGTTTCAAACTGATTCAGCCAGTCCCGAATCTTTTTCTTCGATATAGAACCTTCCCAGCTAGAAAACCTATCATAATAAGCTTCGCTGTCCGTTTCCTCATCAAATAATAAAATATTTTCTACCTGTCTTTCTTCTGGCAAAATAGAAGAGATAGGTCTTCTATATGGTGTCATTATATCTAACACTTTTCTTCGCAATGAGTTGATTTCATTCGTTATGCTATCTCCCTTTAAGTTGGGGTACTGATTAGAGTCTTTTTGGGTCATATATTCGACGCTTTCTCTGATTAAATTCTTTCATGCGAACGGAAGATATCTTGGAAAACTAAGCTAGTGAGAGTGTACCTATATGGGTTTTTCCCAAACACTTCTAAATACTGCGCCCCTAGCTTATTTCTGAGTTCTGTACCTGCTGTTTTCAGCCTATAATGAGCTTGTTTATCGGACAAACCATAAAAATATGAAATTGAACAAGCATCCTTCAACGTCAAAAGCTCTGGAATTGACTGTCTTCTCCCACCGCTAAAAAAGAGAATATTCAAAAAAAACTCAGCTTCTTCCGAAAACTTGAAACTGTCCCGTAACTCTGAGAAATACGATGAGGCGTAAACTCGATAAGTATTACTGAAAATTCTTCTAGCAGTTTCAATGCTAACCGATGTGTGCTGGGGTTCTGCTTCTGCCCAAAGCAATTGACCAATAGTTTCTACATATCTTGGAACCCCTCCAGAGACTACTGTAATAAAATCAATTACCTCTTCTTCAAAAGGATAAATTTTATTATTCGTTCTCAAAGTAACTGAACTGTTTTTTGTTTCTATATATTCTTTCACTTCTGAGAAAGGTAGAGGAGTGATAATTTTAAAATTAAACCTAGCCTCTTGTAACTGTTTAGCTTCTGAAATAATTTGACTATAGTATTCTTGAGTAACACTTATACACAATCCCCAACCAGGTCGGGTTGAAAATTTTTCCGACAACCCGTGCAAAAAAGTCATAAAATATGAAAGTTTTAGTTCTAGGTTGGAAAAGAGGAGTTCTACTTCATCAAAAGCAATTAATATATTGGGTTTCTGCGTTCGATTCAGCATTTCAAAAAAAACGTCGAATAGATCGATAAACTCTATCTGCTCGAATAATACTTCATCTTGTTTAGTCAAACATCCTTCTCGAATCAAAACCTTATACATTTTGGTGAAAATGGCTCCCAGAAGACTCTCAAAGTGCTTATCTGGCTGACTGGACGCCGCAACAGGCGTAACTATCTCAGAAAATTTAATGGGTATGCAGATGCCTTTTCTATCGCGAAATTCTTTAGCTATAAGATTTAATAGAGTCGTCTTGCCATACCCATAATCTCCTACAAAAAATAGTTTTATTGGTCTCTTTATTTTGAGTGATTGTCTAACTTCTTCCAGCAGATCGTTAATAAACTTTGTATGAACAATTGTAAACTCATAGTTCTGCTCTAATACTGACATAGCAGAGCCAGAAGCGACATAGGGATTTAGAGCAGGCGCTATAAGGTTTCCCTTAACATCTTGATAGGACATACTTAGACAGCCATAGCAGGTTCTAGAAGTTTGATAAATCCATAGTTGACTCCTCGAATGTCAATTAACTCAATTCCCATATTACGGGCAAGCTGAGATTTAGTTGTTCTTAATTCGATGCGGTGAGTCAGTTGCAACTGAATCAATTGTTGTTTGAATTCTTCCTCCGTATAATGTGAGACTTCCTTGAGATGGTTCATTATATTTGCAATTGGAATCAATCCCAAGGTTTTCTTTGCACTATCTCCATAGTTACGCTGAATAAAGTCTAAGAGTTTAATATAATTATCAATCTCAACTTTATCTTGGTAAAATATCTCTTCTAAATAGCCAACTGGGTTGTTTTGCTTCGGATTCCCAATATGGCTATAGCCACAATGCTCTATTAAGAGTTTCCGAATCAAAGCAGGAGAGCTTTTTTCACCCAGTTCATACTTGTCTTTAAGTAATTGTCTGTCATAGGTATAGGTTTTAACTATCTGTGAATACTGCGAGCAAACCTGCGTCAACCTTTCCTTAAATGATTCAACCGATGTTGCTTCTAAAACCCACTTCAGAGGATGAATAACTTCAATTTTGGAATGAATAGGAAGCGAAACTACTATATCAGGAGTTAACTCCCGGTAAAAATTATTATTAGCCTTAAATAAGTCAAGAACGTAAAAACCAGCCAAATAATTTTTAATGGTTGTGTCCGACATGGGACTTCCTGCTTTTGGGCCACTATGGGCAACAAGTTTGCCTTGAAGCCACAAGACAGCAGACTTGACAGTTTGTCCATCATTGGCTACAAGTCCCTCTGCCAGTACCTTCATGTCCTCTAAATTGTCTTTAGGTAAGTGGAAAACTGGAATTATCTTGGACATAGAATCTTTAAGCCTATAAGCAGAAGGTTTATTCTATTTTATCGCTCGCAGCGCGTTATTCCTGTGAATGTTCAATTTTTTCCTATATCTGAAGAATCGTTACTCATGTTGCTCTGCTCCATTGACCTAAATCTCTCAGTAATCAAGCTGCTAGCTAAGATAATGCCCCTCTCGCATCAATCACGGTGACGGAGCGTAATTTCTAAGTAGCCCTTTTTGTACAAAGCTTTTAAAAGTTCCCATACATCTTGATTATCTGGTAAATTTTGACAAATTTGGCTAATTGTAAAACCATTTCCAACTGTGCTAATGACGCTTAAAAGCTGTATTTCTTCTTCTTGAATATTTTCATCCTTTTGAATCTGAATTTTTCTTAACTCCTCACGCAAACCCAAACTTTCATCAAAAATAGATTTGAGTTCGTTAACCTGGGTTTTAAGGTTTTCCAAGTCGGCGATCGCTTCCTTACACAAGTCCCTTTGGGATAGTAACTGCGTTTTTAAATCGCTGACTTGATTCAAAAGCTCAGTCACATTTTGTTCGCGGTTTTGAGCAATAAAGTATAAATCTTTTTCTATTTGCTCCCAATCTGAAATCCGATTATCGCACTCCTGGAGCAGCTTTTCTAAAAAGACTTGTCTTAGGGCTTCATAAGAACCGTTACGGTCTTCGTCATCATATTTGCATCGATTTCTCAAATAGCTGTCTGCTGGAAGAATTTGACTTAATAAAGCTTGGTATTGATTCAGCAATTGCTCGAAAGCATCTCGACGAGATCGCCTTTCCCCCTTAATCTCTTCTTCAATTTCAACCAAGGGTTTTTGCAGCAGATCGTATTCTCTAAAACTTTCCACTCCATAACGGCTAAAATGCTCTACCACTCGGTCAACAAACTCATCGTCATAGCGCACTATATGTTCTGAATCGTTACTCAGACTTTTTCGTAAATTGTCAGCGCCTATCAAAATAGTTCGCCACTGTTCCAGACCATTTACTAAATCTTGTAGTCTTCTTTTAATACTTTCGTTAGTTTGCAAAAACTGGTTACATCGATCGATCTGATGATGCAATGTCAAGATGTTTTGTTCGTCTAATACAATCGATATGGCTAGATTCAGGCAATCTTTATCTAGTTGCAAAACTTGTTTTTCTAAATTCTTTCGGTAGTCATTGAGACAATCTTCTAAACCACTCGTACTAAGAATCACTTGACTAACTTTAGAAGCCTTCAATCTGAGCGTGAAATTTTCTAACTTTAGTTTAATTTCACCGAGTTGTTTTTGCAGTATATGGCGTTTTTCACGGCGAAATCCTTCCAGGCGCTCGCCTAAGTTTTGTATCGTTCTCTGAACTCCATCAAGAACCACATCATCATTGTATTTCCCTAGCTCCTGTGCAGGCTCTACGCCATCAAAGTCCAGTTCTAAATTTAGTTGTATGCCTTCAGTTGTATTAAACCCAATTGGTGAAGTTGCTACCAAAGAAAGAGTTGTTTCTGCCTCATTTAGGTGGCGAACAATCTCCAGTAAAGGCTTCTCATCAAAAACTTCTAGTAACGAAGAAACTCGCTCGCGAAGTTCATTTAACTGACCATTCAAGTCTAATGGTTCTAATTCTGCCACACAAGTGCGAATAATTCCCCTTTGTCGCTCCCATTCTACATAACGACGGCGTTGCAACCATTCAAGTGCTTCCTCAAATTCTTCTTGAAGATAGCCAAGTTTTTTGACCTCTTTCCAGATCTCTAAACAATTTAATTCTTTGAGGATTTCCTGTCCCTGTACATTTTCAACTGCCTCTTTTGATTTCAGTTTGTTTTGAATAAAGGATTCCAGAGGATGAGCAGCAAATTGAACTTGAGAATTTTCTGTTTTCTTACCAGCAACTTTGGACTCACTAATCAAACCGTGCTGTTTTAAAATCGCCAAAAGGCTAGGCAGACCAGAACCCGCAGTTTCAAATAACTTTTCAAAGTCTTCCTTGGATGTTTGATACAACTGGCGACCTCGACGAACAGACAAGGGAACTTTCTCAAGCGCTAACTTATACTTGAGAAGTGCTGTACGCAGATTGGTGTAGAAAGATTGATAGCTGGGAAATAGAGTTTTACACTTTTGATAAAACACAGATTCTATCAGTTTTGTTTCCGCACCATTGACTCCCTCTAAACCGATAATTTTCCATGTTTCTGGTGCAATTGATGGAAACAGCAGCCGCAGAGCTAAGGCGTGGCACTCCTGACGGTGGTGTTCTAATCTATCTCTATCTGCTTTGCTGACTTCAGGATTTTTTGAGAGCCAGTTTTGAATATAATCAGATAAATTCAGCAGCGTACAAGCCGAACACTGTTCAGCAGGCATAACTCTGCGGAGTAAGCCGAAGGCTGTCGGATATTCCCTTTCAAAGCTTCGACCAAGCTGAAGGTGGAAGTCTACTTGACCTGTTCCCGCGATCGCAGTTAATCTTTGTGAAACATTAGCTACATTCTGGTCATAACTCAAGTAAAATCGCCAATCTAAGTGAGTTTCTTCCGGGGGAGTAAATCTCATCAAGCCAGAATCTTCACCACCAACACTAATAACGATAGAACGGTTGGGAAATTCTAAATTGTATCTCTCAGGAGAGCCGTTCAAAAAATTATAAAATCCAAATCTATCCTGCTTCCACTCACCTTTATAGCGCCAATTCCAATTGGCTTTCTGACCAGAGCGAGAAACTGGGAAAAGTAGGGGGAGAATTTCCCTTTGAAAAATCCTTGTTGCTATCTCTTCTTTTTGAGCATCATTCCACTCTCCAAACCAGCTTCGACGAAATGACCCAAGAATTTTATCAATGACTGTAGGAGGAGTTGTCTGAAGAAGAGCAACTAAAGCAAAGCTACGTTCAGTTGGTTGTATAATGTACGAAACGTAAAAATTGTCGTCTTCTGCCAGCTTTTTTAAACTCTTTAACAGTCCGAATTTCTCAGCTATACTTGCGGTCACCCCCGATGGAAAACTAGCAAGAAGCTGAATTACTTCTCGTCCTTTTGGATGTTTTTGAAAGGAAATCAGTGGTTCGACTTTGTTAATAGCATCGCTAATTTTGTGCTGTTGCGTACCGTATAGCTGCACCCGTCCCTCAAAATAATCCTGAATCAAATCGAGAGGAGTATACGGCTTCCCTTTTTCTTGAGCGAAATTAACTATGCGTTTAAAGACTTCGATGACGGTGCGAGGGCCGTTGCCCAGGTCTTTACGCTCGCACAACTGTCCCAAACTTTCAAGCGTTGCTGAATCTACTAACTGGTTTCCTTGCAACTTATCTTCTGGCAAAAACTTCTCACACAAAAAATCCCAAAGCTTACCCGGAAAATCAGATTTATAAGCATCAGTTAATCGCAGCGATACTTTCTGCTCCTGCATCCGGTGGATAATATCACCAGCCTGTTCTTCAATCGCTGATTCGGTGGGCGTGGTAGGCATTCCCAGAATGAGTGCGACAGGCGTAGAACCTAAAGCCCGCATTCCTTTGACTAAATCGCTCAAAATCTGGATACGAACGCTAGACCCCTCTTCAGTCCGCAGGAATTCTTGGCATTCGTCAGCAAATATTGCTAACCCCTTAAAACCTGCTTCGCGCAGAATAGAAACGCTCTCCTGCCAAAAATTTAGTACGCTATCAGTATTGGTAGTATCAGTTTTTAATTCTCGAACAATTTTGAGCGCTTTGTCTTCAGATACTTTATACTTGCGGGCTATTTCTGCGGCTTGCTCTTGCTTAGACTTTAAGCCGTACTTGGAATACAGTGCCTCAATTTCAGGAACAAGAGCGGGGGAGGATTTTTCTAAACTTGCCTTAATCCAGCCATAAGTGGCAACCATTAAGTTGCCCAATTCTTTAAATTTGAACGGCGGCACGGCTACAATTTGATTCTGCCTGCACTCAGACCAAAAATAAATTAGGGTTGCTGTTTTACCATAGCCATAGTCAGCACTTAGGTAGCCATTGACAGGCTTTCCCTTACCAATTTCATTAATTAAACGGTCTCGAAGTGTTTTAACTTGTTCGAGGGGGTCGTAGCTGGTAGCATATAATCCATAATCACGGGCTACACTTTCAAGTTCGCTTTCAATCGGGGATGGACTAACGGTATCTACAATTGCTTGAATTGATTCTAGTTGCTCTAATAATTTTTTCATAACTATTCGGTTCATGTAGAGGTTTTCAGAGAAGATAAATTATTAAATTAATTGACTCCACTCTGGGGATTTAGTTAACATTATCCACTGTCCATAACCTCCTTCATACCCCCAGTCAAAAAATCCGCCTTGGTCATAATCATAAGTACATTTTGCATTATCTAGAGTGCCATCTAACCCACTCGGATCTAGCAAAAGCATTTGACAGATAGCATCTTTGATGTCTTCGCGCAAGAAAATCTTAGTTCCATAAGTTCGTTGCCGTTGCTTGTAGATCGCGTCTACCGCCTTTAGAAAAATAGGAGCAGCGCAGAAGTAGCGACGGCTGAAGTATTCGGATTTTCCTTCTGATTTAATTACCTCCGGTGACAGCGCTCGCAACCAGTTCAAGATACCAGCGATACTGCTATCACTGAATGCTATTTCACTGGTAGGGAGGTCAAAGTTCACAGCCGCTTTTTCAATCACTTCTCCCACTATAGACTTTTTCTCAGCAGATGATAAAATAACATATGAACGCAACCACAGTTGCTGCACGACAGTTGCGTAAGCCCATGAGAACCTTTTATCAGTATCGAAAAAATGTAGCTGATAAATTACCAAGTGTAAAAAATCGCCCAGTAGAGCTGGGTTTGATTGTTGAATATCAGCCGCTACTTTCCCTAGTTGAGTTAAACCAAATGGATTCTTTTTGTCGAGAATAGAAAGGTTACGCAGAAAGGGAAAAACATTTTTTTGTAAAACAGTAGCTCCAAGTTGGCAGAGAACCGCTAACTGGTCAATATCTGTTGTGGAAATTGAAAAATTTTCAATAATCGTTGCCACTCTTGACAAAGTGGTGTTTTGCTGTAAGTGGAGAGTCAATCTTTTGGTCATATATCGCGCTCCAATGTATCCAACCAAGCTACTAGGTTGTGCATAATTCGATGATTCCGGCTGGTTCTTAATTGCTCAATACTTTGACAAAAATAACAGGAGTGTTGAGTATCTCGTTTGAGCTTTTCTAGCCCCGCTTTAGTAGTTTCAAAACTGCGTCTAACTGTAATTTGAATTTGAGCTTTATTGGGAAAAAAGATGCTGCCAAAGCCTCCAGCTTTCCACCAAGTTGTGCTATCGAGAGTATCGGGAATTAAGTTTTGTCTGCGGAGGCGATTATAGCTGTTTGGCCCGCCAATCCCAAAGCAGTGAACGAGCATTCCATGTTCTCTAGCAATATCGCAGACTGTTTTAAATAATGCCAAGCTTTCTTGAGAGAGCATATTGACACTTCCGTTGGGGCCTGATGTTCCCCAAGAACCAAAGCCAATTCTGCGAATGCCAAGCCCCGCATAGGTTTCGATACAACGCTTGACTTGGCCCAACGTGCGCCCCTGTACGGGAGCGATCGCCCGTTCCTGCACATCCGATGGCATTTGGTTGAAAAACCTTTCGCAATGATAAAGTGTCTCGCGGACTTTATATTCCACGATTTTTTCATTATCAGTAGTTAGGGGAACAATATCTGGCAGTACATATCCATCTGCCCACTGATTATCTCGGTAAAATTTATCTAAAAATGAGAGCAGTTCATCATAAGTCCGTTTCCCTTGCTGCACCTGATAAGCTCCGCAATCTAGCCAAACAGTTTTGATATTTCCCGCCTCTTTTTGGAGCCGCAAGTATTCAGTTGTGGATGCAGGGCAAGCAATTGGTGAGTACAGGACGTTCGCGAAAGGCTGGCGCGAATCGCCACCCGATTCCCAAAGTTGAAAAAGACGGTTCAGCTCGGACCCTCCCGCACTGAAAGAAGCCACAAATTGAGGACGAAGAAGTCGATTTGGCTGCAAAGGCGGCAGTAGTTTTTTTTCCCAAACAACCAACGGACGATGCTTTCCGGCCTCAATATCCACCCGACTGAAACCTAGTCGCGAGTAAAACCCGTTAGCTGACAAATCTACTGGACATTTGAGGCGCACAGTTGCCACTCCAGATTTCCTACTATGTTCTTCCCACGCCTCTATTAGCTGACGACCAGTACCCTGCTGTCGATGAGTGGGTGTCACGCAGAGATGATAAAGCGTGGAAATGTTGTCGCACCGATGATGAAAGTGTAGGAAGCCGCAAAGGTGAGCGTATAGGATTTCGTTGGCGTTGATGGCGGCAGCTAGGGTGGCTCTATTGACAAAGCCCAACTCTCGCCGATGGGCATCGGCAAGAGCCTTAATACAGGATAAATCCTCGCTCGAAGCAAATACCACCCTTGACCCCAAACACCTAGTCTGCACGCATACCTCACTTCTTCCAACCAACGGGTGTGGACAAGTGTAGTCGATACCCGCACCTGTAAATCTTACACTTGCTTCCGGGGTACAGCGCGTATCTCGGCTGTACCCCGAAGAAAGCAGGTTTGGGGTTCGCATTAATGACTCTTTACTGTATTATGTCTTGACTGCATTGTTCATTTAGTGCATTGCTGGCTTAATGCTTTAATAAATTGTTGCATTATATCTTTGTTGCATTACTACATTAATAAATTGTTGCTTTAACTATTGACACTATAACTTAATTGGTGTATGATGTCCTGGTTACATCCTATGACCAACAAGGATTGTGCTGACCATTACTGCCGCGTCCCTTGCCGGAGGGCAAGGAAAGACGACTAGCTGTTTTTTCCTGGCTAGGGCTTTAGCTCGTCAGAGCTACAAAGTCCTAATGGTCGATGCTGACCCCCAATCCAGCTTGACTTTGTACCTGGGACATGAAGTAGAAGCCAACCAGCCGACCCTGCTGGAAGTCCTCAAAAAGCAGGTAGCTGTCGAGGATGGCATCTACGAATCGAATTATCACTCCCTGTGGCTGATTCCCAGCGACGACGGATTGGAGATTGTCCAAGAGTACCTGTCTTCTACCCCAATGGGAGAATTAGCGTTAAAGAAGCGCCTCAAGGAAGTCAGGGACTTATTTGATGTCTGCATTGTTGATTCCCCACCCCAAAGAACTCAAATTTGTCTAACCGCAGTCGTGGCGGCGGACGAGTTACTGATTCCGGCAGAAGCTTCTTCTAAAGGTTTGCATTCGTTGGTGCGTACCCTGCAACTGGTGGACGAACTGAAGTCTGTAGATGCCTTTTCTGGGTCAATTTTAGGGATTGTTCCGTTTCGAGATAAGTGGCTTGGGCGCACTCAAGCCAAGCGCAGTGAAGTCAGCATTAAGGATATGAAGGAGGTAGGACAAGGAATTTGGGTGGTTCCCTCCATCTTAGAGAGCGAACGGTACAAACAAGCGATAGATACTGGAAGAACCTTAGAAGAATTAGGATATCCCGACCTAGAGTTACCTTTCCAAAAAATCATTAAGGTACTGGAGAAAAAATGGCTTCTGAACAAAACCAACCCCTAGACGCAAACAGTCGGTTAAAACAAAGGATGAGAGCCACTGTTCCTCCTAGAGATACCTCAGTGTTAAAAAGGCAATCAAAGGAGGAAGAAGCGACTGCACCTGAAAAAGAAAAGTTGGAATATCCGCAACAACGGGAATTGCCAAAACATCCTACCGCAACAGAAAAGGAAAAGAAGTTAGTTTCGTTTACTTTACGAGTTGAAGATTCTGTAGATAAAGGGCTGAAGGCTTTATGTACGCAAGAGAATATTACTAAAGAAACTTTTCTAGAAGCGGCGTATTTAGTCTGTCTTGAAAACGAACTATTGATGCAACAAGTATTAGAGGTAGCAATCGCCCGTCGTCAGGAACGAAGGGAAACTGGTATTATGCGCCGTGCTAAAAGTATGACCCGTTACTTGCAGGAAAATTAGGCTTCAATCCGCTGCAATCAGGGGTCATAATAACCACCCATATCCTCAACATAGTTCATCAAATCAGATAGATATTAATACATCTTTTAGGGCTTTAAAATTCATAATGTCGATTTTAAATTAACTGTTAAAATTTGAAATTACTTGCCATCTTATTTAGTAGAAAGAGCGATTCTTTAGTCCATGAGTTTTGTACCACGCTTTACTTATAGCCACAAGTTGGTGAGGCATTTAGGAGTCATCGAGGCGGCGCGGGCTGTGATTGAAGTGTTACCCCTGCCACCCGATACGACTCTGCGCCTGCGCCACGATGCTTTGCAAAGGAGTACGCGCAGTTCGACGCAAATTGAGGGCAATCCTTTGGATGAAGCGGCGGTGCGGCGAGCTATCGCTCGCAGTGACCGCACCGGAAGCGATGCCGAACAGGAAGTTCGTAATTACTGGCGGGCGCTTGACCGGGTTGAAGAATTCGCTGAAGCTATGAAGCCCATTAGCGAAGCATTTATCAAAGAACTACACCGCATTGTCCGAAGTGCGCGGTCGCGGACGGCGAGGCAGCAAGAGCGAGTATCGCATTACAGAATGTCCCGTTGTGGATACACTCACGCGGGCAATTGATTATGGGCCTCCAGAACCAGGGGATGTGCCTGCACTGATGCGCGAATTAGTTGATTGGTTGTCTTCACTCGAAGCAGCAGAATTGCCAGCCCCCATCCGTGCAGGCATCCTGACCCATCGCTTTCTTAGCATCCACCCATTTAACGACGGGAATGGGCGCACGGGGCGACTTCTGGCTACTGCTGAATTGTGGCGTTCTGGTTATCGGATGCGGGGGTTTTTCTCTTTTGATGAATATTTTAATGCCGACCGCGATCGCTACTACCAAAACTTGCAAATGGGGTTGCCAGTGAACTTCTACGACGGTCGCCACGACCCCGACCACACCCCCTGGCTGCTCTACTTCGTCGAGACGATGGCTCGCGCTGCGGATGAACTACAGGCCAAAGCCAAATCTCTCTATCAAGAACTCGATCCCGATGCTCCCCCTTGGGAAAGCCTACCACGTCCGCAGCAACAAATCCTGACTCGACTGCTGGCACGGGTTCTCGATGGAGTCGAAAATCCCTTCGTTATCAACCCCTCAGATATTGCATCCTGGGAAGGGGTTTCAGACAATACTGCCCGTGAATGGCTCAAGGAGTGGGCAACAGAAGGCTTTGTCAATCCCGTATTGGCTGGAGAGGGGGTACGAGTGAGGAGTTATACACTGGCGGAAGAATGGGTCGAGACGTGCTTCCAGATAAGGCAACCTAGTCGAGGAAAATAACACAAGTTAAACAGCCACGCTTGCCCCACCAAAATGGTTAACATCTACGCAATGATAGGTTTTTTGGCTGCTAGGCTCGAAAAAATAACACAAGTAGTTTAGAAAAAATAACGTTAATTAAATTGCCCCACCAAGTATTACACGGTTGCCCGCTCATGGCTCTCTGCTGCCGCAGATGGCTCAATTGGAAGCTTTATCAGGTGGCGCGGTAAGCGTAAAACTCAGAGACTTCAGTCCTGAGATATAAGCGACACGAGCGATTTTAATCGCCGTGTTCTTAAATATTGACACAGTTTATGTATAACGTGCTAATATAAAAGTGTAGTTGGTTAGGTCGAGCCGATGATAATTTACGAGCTTAAGGTCAAAGGGAAAGGCAGACAATACCGTGCAATAGATGATGCTATTCGTACATCTCAATTCATCCAAAATAAAGCTTTGCGCTATTGGATGGATAACAAAAAAGTCGGTCGATATGACCTTAATAAATATTGTGCAGTATTGGCTGCTGAATTTCCCTTTGCTGATGAACTCAATTCAATGGCTCGTCAATCTGCTGCTGAACGCGTCGCAGGCGTTCGACGTGCAGCGCGACCGCAACCTCGTCGTGGTTCGAACGCGCCCCTCCGACGCCGGGCACGTCAT
>DALYIW010000081.1:0-15745 GCA_031970155.1 Coleofasciculaceae cyanobacterium CTOTU46601
GTAAATGCTTGGTATGACGCAAAAAGTCATTCCGCCGCCTAACAAATCGCTGCACCAAAACTTAGATTGCGCGTGGATGAAGAGCGGCATTTCCTAGTCACCATCCCAGAGTTTAGCGACCGCGTTGTCATGCCCTTCACTCACGGCAAAACTCGTGAATCAGCAATTCATAATAGCAAGGAGGACGAGGATTCATGAGCCGCTACAGCATGGTTATTCAGTGGTCAGATGAAGATCAGCTTTTCTTGGTCATAATCCCAGAGTTTGCCGATAGCGAAGCGTATACCCTTCGGGATGCTTCGCTTAGAGCGAGTCTTCGAGCGTCTCGCGTTGTCATGCCTTGCACTCACGGCAAAACTCGTGAGGAAGCAAGTCTTAACGGCGAAGAGGTGATTGAACTGTACTTGGAAGCATGGCTTGCTCTTATGTGAATCCATTCCTGAACCCAACACGCTTGTGATAGCCTGATTACCATTTCAAAAGTCTTACTCGCTTTGTCAGTTCCTCCAGCTTGATAGCGTTCGAGGAAAATTAGCGATGAAGTGGTTTAGCCTTCCAAGGGCTATCAACCTTCAGCCTTTGGTATTAAGTTCTCATGGCAAAAACCTAGCTTCTAACAGATTTTATGGATGAGAAATTGCCCTATCCTTATATATAGGGTGCAATCCGTGGTTTTTCTGATGTCGTAAACCTGAAAAACTAAAAAGCTAGGATTTTGGTGAGTAAATGTACACAACTACTCAAAACAAAATTCAGTAGTTTCTCGTTGCTCCCCATACCTGCTTGCCTTAGATGAGCTGTAGACCTTTCAACAGCTGACCCTAAATTTCCCTTTGCTGCTGGCTCTGGGAATATGTAACGATTAGTTTGACAAATTCTTTTGGTGTTTCCTTGATGTTGGTGCAAACCTCTACTGCTGTTCAGCCCTTTCTCGGCTCTGAAATCAAGGCGTCCTACGAAGCGTCGCGAGTAGTGATCTTACCGATACCCTACGAGGCGACAACAACATACCGTAAAGGCTGTGAGAACGGCCCAGACGCCCTATTAGAAGCGTCAGTGCAACTGGAATACTATGATGATGAACTAGAGCGGGAAACCTGCTGGGATGCTCGGATTTATACTCATCCCCATATTGCCGATACCCGCCAAGATGATCAAGCACTTTCGTCGGAAAAGATGCTCAGTATCACTCGCGAGACGGTAGCCAAACTAATTCAAGATGGTAAATTTGCGATCGCACTAGGTGGCGAACACAGCATTACTACCGGTATCGTAGAAGCCTACCGAGAAACGTTATCAGAACCCTTTACAGTGATTCAGATCGACGCTCACGGAGATATGCGCCACGAGTATGAAGGCTCTATTCACAATCACGCTTGTGTGATGCGCCGAATTATCGATATGGGATTGCCGACGCTACCTGTTGGCATCCGTAGTCTTTGTAAAGAAGAAGCTGACTTGATTAAGGAAAAATCAATTCCAGTGATGTGGGCGCGGGAGATTGCTCGATATCCCGATTGGATAGAACGTGCGATCGCCAATATCTCTACCAAAAAAGTATTTATCACCATTGACGTGGATGGCATTGACCCATCTCTAATGCCCGGTGTGGGAACACCAGAACCAGGTGGCTTGAACTGGTATAGCATCACTACTTTTTTACGACGAGTGTTTGAAACCTATCAAGTCATTGGCTGCGACGTTATGGAGTTGGCACCCGTTGTTGATTCTGTAGTTTCTCAATTTACAGCAGCCAAGCTTGTCTACAAGCTGATTGGCTATCAAGCCACAACTCAAGGGTGGTGAGAGAATGGTTAAAAAAGTTTTCAATTGTAGCAGTCATTACATCTTAATGGCTCAAAGCAAGTGCAAATTATTGTTAACAAAAAACAAGGCGTATGAGTCTCATAGAAAAAATTGGTACTCCGGTTGGCAGTTATGCGCCGGATTTTGAATTACCAGGAATTGACGATCAAGTTCATCACCTGTCTCGTTACTTAGAAAATCGTAAAGGAGTAGGGGTGATTTTTCTGTGTAACCACTGCCCCTATGTCTTGTCCTATGTAGACCGACTAAAACAAGTTCAAGACCAATTTCAGAATCAGGGCTTTACCCTGATTGGCATTAATGCTAGTGATGCTCAGCAAGACCCCCAAGAAAGTTTCGAGAACATGAAGAAGTTTGCTCTCGAAAACCAGCTGAATTTTCCCTACCTTTGGGATTCTACTCAGGACGTGGCTTACAGCTTTGGTGCTGAGATAACCCCGGAGGCATTTCTCATCGATGCCATGGGAGTTCTGCGCTATAGGGGTCGAATTGATGATAATCCACAAGAGCCAGACGCCGTGCAGATGCTTTTTTTACAAAAGGCGCTCGCGGCTTTACTCTCAGGAGAAGAAGTCTCGCCAAAGTTGACCCGCCCCATTGGCAGCACTCTGAAGTGGCGAAACCATTAGTCGGAAGAATCTTGGAGAACAAAACTCCTGGCTGGGATAAACGGGTAAATTGCTCTACCTACTATCCCAGCTCTTTACCTGTCAAAACTCTTGTAGTGAAGTATTAAAATAGATCTCTTCCATCGATAATACAGACATATAAGTTTTCTGCTGTTATCTTATGTGGATGTCAAACTGAGAAAAAAAGAGTCGTGGCATGGGGATAGAATACCGACGGGTTTTACTAAAATTGAGCGGTGAAGCCTTGATGGGCAACTTGGGCTACGGCATTGATCCAGGAATCGTTCAGGAAATCGCGGCCCAAGTGGCAGAGGTGGTAGGCGAGGGGGTCCAGATGGCAATTGTCGTCGGTGGCGGCAATATTTTTCGTGGCGTCAAAGCGTCAGCTGCGGGAATGGATCGGGCAACAGCTGACTACATCGGCATGATAGCTACGGTGATGAATGCGATGACCTTGCAGGATGCCCTAGAGCAAATGGGGATACCAACGCGGGTGCAAACCGCGATCGCCATGCAAGAAGTGGCAGAACCTTATATCCGACGCCGTGCGATCCGTCATTTAGAAAAACGACGGGTAGTAATTTTTGGTGCCGGATCGGGAAATCCCTTCTTCACCACCGACACAACAGCCGCCCTGCGCGCAGCAGAAATCGATGCGGAAGTGATCTTTAAGGCCACTAAAGTAGATGGAATTTATGATTCTGACCCCCATCTGAATCCTAATGCCCGTCGCTATCAGAGCCTCACCTATAGTCACGTTCTGGCTCACGATCTGCGGGTGATGGATAGTACCGCGATCGCATTATGTAAAGAGAATAGTATCCCGATTATGGTATTTGATCTTACGGTGCGGGGTAATATCCACCGCGCTGTTAAAGGAGAAGCCGTCGGAACAATTGTGGGAGGTTCTTGTGAAGTTAGCTGATGTCGAAACCCATATGCAGAAAGCTGTTGAGGCAACTCAACGGGATTTCAACACCATTCGTACAGGCAGGGCAAATACCAGCCTACTCGACCGGGTGATGGTGGAATACTACGGTACCCCAACATCCTTGAAGTCTCTGGCAAATATCAACACGCCAGATGCGAGTACGATTACCATTCAACCCTACGATAGAGGCAGCCTGAACGTGATAGAGAAAGCAATTTCTTTATCGGATATCGGCTTGACCCCAAGCAACGATGGTCAAGTTATTCGGCTCAATATTCCTCCCCTGACCAGCGATCGCCGCAAAGAATTAGTGAAAATGGTTGCTAAATTAGCGGAAGAAGGTAAAGTCTCGGTTCGCAATATCCGTAGGGACGGCGTTGACTTTGTCCGCAAACAGGAAAAAAACAAAGAAGTCTCCGAGGATGAAGCGTTAGACCTTCAAGACAAGATTCAAAAGCTAACTGATAAATACATCGCCAAAATTGAAGAATTGCTAGCTGAGAAAGAAAAAGATATTACGACTGTTTAACACCAACAGCAAAAAGCGGACTGTGTAAACAAGAGCGAGTCTGTGAAGTCCTTGCTTTTTTCAAGCCGAGAGATAGCTAGCGAGAATTTGCCTTTTACTAGCAACGAACTCCAGACAGCTACCAGAAAGCGTTGAACGCCTCTATTTCGGTTAGAGAATATCTTTGTAAGCAAGGTGCGTCGAATAGCATTGAGAATAAATTACATGCACGTACTGTAAGACAAGTTTGCAGTTCTTGCAGATACGTAGGACTCGCTCTTTATATAAGTTACACATAAACTTTGCACAAACTTTGTACTCTGTGTAAAGCATTGCGTTTAGAACGTCATTTATTGACTCATACCCAATTGCGTTCATACGTAGCAGGACTTACGCTTTCTCAAGGCTCTTGGAAGCCGAAGCCTTGACCTTTGAACCACCATGGGTAGGGGCGCATAGCTATACGCCCCTACCCGTTGGTCGTGTTTGTGCCTAAGCTCTGTGTATAGTACTTTCTCTCTCCTTTGTCTCCCCTGTCCCCTTTGTCTCCGCTGTCCCTCCCTATCTACTATCTGTGACTGCAACTTGATATCTAGTAGCCTCGCAGAGAATCCCGGAGGGCTGACATCCGAAAAACTACGGATATAATAATGTTGAAACTCGGATAGAAATTTAGGAATAAGTAAGGCTGATGTTAATGCTCAAAAACCTAAAAATAAAAAAACTAACCGGGTTTTGACTGAGAAGAGAGGGATTGATAAATATAGATAGTCAGGAGCATTTACCTTAAGCTTAAAACCACAGCTCAGCTTCTCAAATAAGTTGTCTGTATTGGTTATGTGTTGTAGTTTTTTGTGAAAAAATACAAACAACAAAAAACCAGCAACCAACAACTCTTGCCAGTACCCAGAAATTAGGTGTTTTGACATTAAGGAGAATCGAAATGGGACTAATTGATGGTCTTAATGACCCAAATAAAAAAGCGAACATCGTCACTGACTGCGTAAAGTTGATGGACGAGCAAGTCGCGGCAAAGGGTGGGATTTCTGGTCTCGGCTTGAAAGCCGCCTACGGCACTGTAAAAGGGGTCAAGCCCGGTTATATTGACGGAGCCATTGAGCGGCTGCTGCCGGAAGTTTTCGCGGCACTCGAGCCTATGTGGAGTGAGGGCATACAAACAGGCGACCCGGTTGGACATCTCAGCCAGAACCGCTCTCGTACAGCAGACGCGCTGCTAGGCATCACCGACGCCAGGATTGAAAAAACCAGTAACGGGATCGTGCGAGGCGCATATAATAAACTCCGCAGCTCAGCTAAGAGTGATGTGGAAGAAGCGGTACCAGGCTTAGCCAAGATCATCGATAACTACGCCAAGGGTTAATGGCTCTTAGCAGGCATTGCGACTAATTCCTTAAGGATTTGACTAGTCGTGCTAAAGTTAGCCGACTGAAACGTTCAGGCCTCGCCCCGCTTCGCCAAACCAAATTCTTACAGGATAGAAATTACGCTCACTCGAAAGCTTCTGCTCTTGTGTTGTTGAACTCAACCAAAACAATTGTTTGTTAAGGAAGTAGACCAAGCGATAAAGATACTGGTTGAGCAGTTTGATGGCGTGGCAGGAGTCTATGGTCTGGGTAACACTCAAAGTTCAGAACGTCAAAGTTTTGAACAACCATAGAGGTAAAGCGTAAGTGCAATGTTTGACTGTATCATCGTTGGTGCAGGTCCTACTGGTGGAACTGCAAGCTATCACCTCGCTAAGCGGGGGCGCTCTGTTCTAGTGCTGGAAAAAGAATCTTTACCCCGCTATAAACCTTGTGGTGGCGGGGTTTCGCCATTAGTGCAAAAGTGGTTTGATTTTGATTTTGCACCGGCCATTTCTTTGAAAGCTAATACAATTCGCTACACCTGGCAGATGGGCGAACCGGTGGAAGTGAAGCTGGAGACAACAGAACCCGTATGGATGGTTCGGCGAGAGATTTTCGACCACTTTTTGATTCAGCAGGGGCAAAAACAAGGGGCTGAACTTCGAGATCGAACGGAAGTTACTGGTATTGAGTTTAAAAGCGATCGCTGGCAAGTAAAAACAGCCACTGAACCAGTTGAGGGACGATATATCATAGCTGCTGACGGGGCCAGCGGACCGATGGCAAAATGGCTAGGCTTCAAGCAACGCAAGCGGAATATGGCAGGCGCTTTAGAGGCAGAAGCCCCAGTACCCGATTCACACGATTCAACAATCCACTTTGACTTTGGTCAGGTCAAAAATGGATATATCTGGAATTTTCCTAAAGCAGACGGCTACTGACTTGGTATTTGGATGTTCCGAGGTGGTGGAACTCAAAACCTGAAAGGTATGGTGGCTGAGTATGCCAACAAGTTTGGCGTCGATCTCAAAGGCTGCCAACAGTATGGTCATGCCATCAGTCTGTGGGACGGTAACCAGAAGCTACACACCCAGAATGCCGTTTTAGCAGGAGAAGCCGCCTGTGTAGTCGATCCGATGACGGCTGAAGGGATTCGCCCCTCCATGTTTAGCGGATTGAAGGCCGCTGAGGCAATTGATCGAGCGTTGGCAGGTGAAGGAGACGCCTTAGAAAAATATACTCAGGTGATGAGCGACGAATGGGGAAGTGATATGGTGTGGGCTAAACGTTTAGCGGGCACGTTTTATCGGATTCCCCAAATTGGCTATAAAATCGCTGTTAAGCGACCTAGTGCTACTGAGAAAATGCTCAAGATTCAGTGTGGGGAATTACGTTACTCAGAGATAGCAAACCGTGCCCTCAGGCATTTGGGTGGTAGCCTAATACCAGGAATCGGTGGTTAAGTACGAGGGATGAAGTGATGGAAAATACTGAGTGGCTAAATTCGGTGGCGGCTGGTTTAGCGATCGCAATTTTTATCGGCGGTCTTCTGATGATGTTTACCACGGTTTGGACGACCAAGAAAAAATAAGTGGGGCTACCAACAGCAAGTGCATAGTGGGCAAAAAGCATTCTTATGAACTCCACTCACTCTGGTTACCAAAATAGTTACGAGCCACTGGTCACCGTTCAGCTACCTTTACAATCCAATTTAAGTTAAGACTCCTCATGCCAAACGCCGTGGAACTCCAGTCCCACGGTTTTTTGTTGGGTCATAACTTAGAACTTACGCATTTGAACAAAGAATCTAGAGTGCGAGGGAGTCGGGAGTGGGGAGTTGGGAGTCGGGGAAAGCTGACAATCCTATTACCCATACTAAGTTGCGTTCAAACATAGTAGTTTGGCAAACAGGGGGAGCAGGGGAAGCAGGGGAGCAGGGGGAGAGAAAGTTACCTCTTTGAATGCAACTCGGTACCATTACCCATCTCTGCCCTTTGCTCAGGTTTTTTCATGTTGTTCGTAAGCCGCAACAATTCTCTGGACTAGAGGATTGCGGACGACATCTTTTGTGGTGAATTCACAGAAACCAATACCTTCAACCGATCGCAAAATTCTTTGAGCAACTGCCAATCCGGACTGTTGGTAGGCTGGTAAATCGGTCTGGGTGAGGTCGCCAGTGACTACCATGCGAGATCGGAACCCCAGGCGAGTCAACACCATTTTCATCTGCGCTGGTGTTGTGTTCTGTGCTTCATCGACAATCACAAAAGCATTACTGAGGGTGCGACCTCGCATATAAGCTAAGGGAGCGACTTCTATAACGCCTCGTTCCATTAAATTAGGGATTTTCTCGGCGTCAATCAGTTCATATAGCGCATCGTAGAGGGGACGCAGATAAGGATTGATTTTCTGCTGCAAGTCCCCAGGTAGAAAACCCAACTTTTCACCAGCTTCTACGGCGGGTCGTGTTAGGATCACTCGCTCGTACTGATTATCTAACAAAGCCTGAGCGGCTAGAACAACTGCCAGAAAGGTTTTGCCAGTGCCTGCTGGACCGATGCAGAAGGTGAGGTCGTGGGTTAGTACGGTTTTGATGTACTGCCGTTGCCGGAACGTTTTGGCACGGATAAGTTCGCCTCGGCGGGTACGTGCGAGAACGTCTTGCTGTAATTCCTGGAGTTCGTCTTGGCGGTGGGTGTCTAAGGCATGGAAAGCGTTTTGGATATCTACTTCCGTGATACTCTGACCATCTTTCCAAAGGGGTTTTAGCGATCGCACCAATGATGAGACGCGTTCAACTTGTTTTTCTGTCCCAGAAATTAGCAGTTCTTGTCCCCGCAGCACCAGAGTCGCACCAGTGTGTCGCGATAGAGTTTTAATGTTGGCTTCTCGGTCACCAGCTAATGCGATCGCGCTTTCGTTACTCGGCAGCTGAATTGTTGTTGATACTTCACTCATGCCATAGGAAAAAGGAAAAGTCCCAGACGCAATTTGATAGGTTTGCTTCCCTTATGACCCAGGATGGACGTAAGGGCATATTGCGATCGTTGATGTCAACTTAAACACAAATAGACTCAAATCAAGAGCGATTCTACAAGCTGACCGAAAAGAAGATGGGGCGGTGACACAAGAGTCGGAGCATCTCCTGTGTCTCTCTTGCCTGTGTTAGTTTTCTCCTTAAGTTGACACCAATAATGCGGAGGCGGTCTAACAGTAAGCAAGTGGTAGCAACATTGCTAGTCTAGTTAAGAGCCTGTAAGACAAGTACTCTTGAGAATGTCCGTACAGCAGGAGACGTTAGCGTCCTTTTCAAGACTCTCCTGCTATAGCCGTAGGTCGCTTCGGAGAGACTACCTCAATCATCAATACGGAATTTTGGACTGGGTTTAGGACCAGATGAGCGGCGAGGCAAACCTCGGTTCCCACCAGAGTTACTCCTGGAGGCACTCTCTCGACGAGATGCTCCACCGGAGCTATCACTATCGTAGATATCCAAATGAGCAGATTGACCGGCTGCTTGTGCCGCCGCTTGAATTACCGTCCGAATCGCCTGAATATTGCGACCACCTCGACCGAAAACTCGCCCCTTATCGGCCCCTTCAAAAGCCAACCGAATCCAGACCCGCTCATTAGCATTTGACTTCTCGCAGTCTATGCTCAGTGAAGTGGGTGACTCTAAGAACGGCTCTATCAAAAAACGCACTAGAGCGACATAATCTGGGCTGGCTTTTTGAACAGAGGAAGATTTTGTCTCAGGCACGGACTTGTTCGAGGACATTAGCTTTGCGAAGAATGTTGCGGACTGTTTCAGTGGGTTGAGCACCCTCTTTGAGCCGCTTCACAATCGCCGGAACGTCTAGCGTTGTTTCATTAGTTCTGGGATTGTAGAAGCCCAATTCTTCCAGAGGACGCCCATCGCGACGTGCGTTACTTTGCATCGCGACAATTCGGTAGCTGACTTCGCGCTTTTTGCCGTATCGTTTTAATCTCAGTTTGACCATGTTCAGAAATAATTCTTCTGTTTGATTTTAAGCTATCTCTGGGGGATTGGTTGTTGGTTATTGGTCAAGAGCTGATAACGCTGGAGAACACAAACAACAAACAACAAACAACAAATAACTGACTAAAGCTGACCAAATCCCTTCTTTTTCTTGTCCTTTTTCTTTTTCTTGGAAGCACCGCCCCCAGGGTAGCCGCGCCAACCGGGTTGAGCCGGACGATTACCACCCATGCCGCCGCCTAACATTCCGCCTAGACCTCCCATTCCAGGCATCTGACCTTGACCCATCTGCTGCATGAGAGTTCGCATTTTAGTAAATTCACTCACTAGATTAGCGACATCTCTTTCTGTATAGCCAGAGCCACCAGCAATCCGGCGTCGGCGAGACGGAGAACTAGCTAATAAATCAGGGTTGCGCCGCTCTTCAGCAGTCATGGAGTTAATCATAGCTTCTGATTGCTTTAGCTTGGCTTCCCCTTGTTGCAATTGGTCAGAACTTAGCTTTCCCATCCCTGGAATCATCTTCATGAGACCGCCGAGGGAACCCATATTCTTCAACAGCCGCATCTGTTTCAAGAAATCGCTGAAGTCAAACTTCGCCGTCAGCATTTTCTCTTGCATCTTCTCGGCATCAGCTAGGTCAATTTCCTCCTGGGCTTTCTCCACTAGAGTGATGACGTCTCCCATGCCGAGAATGCGCGATGCCATCCGGTCAGGATAAAACGGTTGCAGCGCTTCTACCTTTTCCCCAACACCGACAAATTTAATCGGCTGACCAGAAATCCGCCGTACCGAGAGTGCCGCACCGCCGCGACTATCTCCATCTAGCTTGGTGAGAATTGCACCTGTAATCCCAATTTGTTCGTGGAAGGTGCGAGTAAGATTTGCTGCCTCCTGACCCGTCATTGCGTCCACTACTAGGAGAGTTTCGTGAGGTTGGACGGTTTGCTTGATACGGGCGAGTTCCGCCATCATGTCTTGGTCGATTTGCAGGCGTCCTGCGGTGTCGATAATCACTGTATCAACACCAATTTCTCTTGCTCGTGCAACGCCTTGACGGGCAATTTCTACGGGGTCAGCATCCGAACCGAGTTCAAACACTGGAACGTCAATCTGTTGACCCAGCGTGATTAATTGGTCAATGGCTGCTGGTCGATATACGTCTGTGGCGACTAAGAGGCTGGTGCGGTCTTGCTTGCGTAGGTGTAAAGCTAGTTTAGCGGTAGCGGTGGTTTTACCTGTACCTTGTAAACCTGCCATCAAGACGATTGTCGGTGCCGTGTCTGCTTTGGTTAGGGGAACGTCGGTTTCTCCCATGACCTTCACCAGTTCATCGCGGACAATTTTGATGAACTGTTCTGCCGGACGGACACCAGAGATTACCTCGGCCCCTTGTGCTTTGGTTTCGACCTCGGCAACAAAATCTTTGACAACTTGGAGGTTAACATCTGCTGATAACAGAGCACGACGCACCTCTTTTAGGGCGTCCTGAATATTGGACTGAGAGATTTTGTCTTGGCCTCGTAGTTTCTTCCAGGCGTTTTCTAAGCTCTCGGCTAGGGAATCAAACATATGTCAATTTTTTCTAAAAGGTCATCTTATAACTAAGCGTAATATTGTTGACAACCTTTTGACATGGTGGGGTCTGTCTGCTAACCTTGCCAGTTCGCTGTGACTTTTTTGTGCGATCGCCTTGACGTTCAACACGATATTTACAGTTCGCCCTACCGTCTCTTTCTTTACCACATTTTGCGTAAATCAGCAATTAAAATTCCGAATTAATGATTCGGATGAAATCGGTAATCTCGTTGCTGGGTACTAGCTGGGGACTTTGGCAAAATACTTACACATAGTAAGTCATAGTGCCGAATATTAGAGTTCACAAGCCTGCAACTTCAAAGGTATGGAGCGAGTCGAATCTCCCGAATTATTTATCGCCCATAACCACGTTGGGAGATGTCCTGGAGTGGTCATGTTTGTAGTAAAAAATGTGTTTTTCTCATCAAGATATTCTCCATTTTTATCTAGCCATCCTAAGGGAGCTGCAACTTTTGATTTAAAGATTATATCGTCGTTGAATTGCTTTATTATTTCTTTATTGTTGCCAACAACATTTAGTATGGTGGACTTTTGCTTACTGAAGCCGTATAATCCATCGCTGTGTTTTGCCCAAAGCTGGTCAATTTTCTTTAGGTATTCGCAGGGAAATTTTTGGATATCGTCTGTCTTTAGCACTGGCCAATCTTCCTTTCCTTGCGCTGTTACACCGGCTAGATTGTGCATTATACTCCTAGTTTTTATGTCAGCCTCTCTCCACTTCTTGTCTCTAAGCAGAATACCAAGTTGATTGTATTCAGAACTCACTCCGTCAAGTTCACCGGGCTTTAGTGAGGGTGGACTAGGGTTTGTTGGTGGATTCTGTTTTGGCATTAAATTACCTAGAATACCGCTACTTACGGCTGTGACGAATACCCCACTAGCTGCTACAATTACGCCACCTATACTTGCTATAGTATTCCAATTTGCAGCTAATAGTCGCTTTTTTATGGCCTCGCGAAGATTGGGCGGCTCTGGCTTCCAAGGCTCTAGCTCCTGGATACGTTGCCGCAATTTTATAAACTCTTTGTTATCTACTTCTCCATTCCAACCGACTAGATTAGCTGCTTGAATTCCTACAGATTCAGGAGGAGGTTGCACGTCATCAATTAAGACTGGAACCTGAGCTTTGCGCTCTCTAGCTATACCTGCTTTTTCTCGCAACAAGTGTGATTTTACAGAATTATTAGACCACAAAACTATTACAATGTTCGCCGCTCTTATTCTTCTTTGTTGACCATGAAAAATAGTGGCTCCCAACTTAATCTGTTCTTCCCGCCAAACTGCAATGCCGTAAACATATAATGCATATTCAAGCTTTTCTGCTATATTTTGATCCGATTCATAATGGATGAGACAGACATCAATGGTAGACATTTCAGTTTTCCCTAGTTGTTAACAATAAGTCTATATGTCTTGAAAAAGCAGCTGTGGCGACTTAACTATTTGCAAAAACTAGCCCAGTCAGTTCTTGAGTAGTATAGGTTCACTAACTCTTGATTTGTCATAGGATACCTAACTCGGATGGGAGTATCTGGAAGTGGAAATGGCTTACACCCCTTAATATTGTTGTCTTCAAGATATATAGCGCTTACATAAGATCGAAGATTTGGGTTCTTAGACAGAGCAAAATGAGCCGCTATTGTTTGGTTATCAGGGGGGAAAAGCATAATTTTATAAACGTAGTTTTCTGTTTCAGGTTGTGAATCAGAGCCAATAGCACTGAGAGAGTCTGTAAAGCTATTCACATCATGGTAATAGGTGTTTTGTTGTTTCATAAGATACGCGATATGACAAGTTGCTTGAGTTTCTTTAGCTTTATTCACTTGTCTAAGGAAGACAGGTAAAGTAATAGGTGCTAAAACTCCAAGAATAAAAAGGACAATAAGCAACTCAAAAAGTGTTATGCCACTATGGCGATTTTTTAAGCTGAAGTAGTACAAAATTCTCTTAAGTAACTTGGTCATCATTACACCTATGCAAAAAATGTTAATCAAGAAAGCCTTGTGGATGTCAGCTTTACTGAATTATGACCTCTAGATTTATGAATACATGAAGGAGAAGCATTAAAGATTTAAACAACAAAAAATCTTTCTTTTGTTTAGAGATGTCAGGTTAAGTTTTCTGATTTTGCTGTATCGGTTAAAACTTGATATAAAGAAGATTTTTAAAATGTACAAGTGTCAAACAAGTTTTGACAAGAGTAATACTTTGTAATACGTTTATTCTTTTAAATTCTTTAATCTTTCTAAGGTAGAAAAAAGCTCATACAGGAAAATAGGAGCTGACGTTGCCGAACAAGTTGCTAACATCGAGGATATCGAGCAGAAGCAGAATATTGCGGGTTGTGCAGGAATTCTAGCGGGTTTAAGGTTTGAAGAAACTGTGATTCGTCAACTATTTCGCGAGGATATTATGCGGGAATCTGTAATTTATCAAAGTATTTGGCAAGAGGCAAAGCAGGAAGGAACACGGGAAGGAGAACGGAAAGGACGACAGGAAGGATTACAGGAAGGATTACAGGAAGGATTACAGGAAGGATTAAAGCAAGAAGCACTGACGCTAGCATTGCGATTGTTACGTCGTCGTTTTGGTGAACTCGAAACCAGAATTGTTGCTAAGGTTCAAGAACTATCCAGGGAGCAGTTGGAGGAATTAGCTGAAGATTTATTAGATTTTTCTGAGCTAGAAGATTTAGACGCTTGGTTAGGTTATCCGGGATTGGAGAGTAACTGAAAAAGATTGCCAGCGCTCAAGTTAAAACGCGATCGCTCCCCATCCCCCTCCACCAGCAAAACGCGTGAAGCGTAGCTATCGCTCCCATCGAATCGCTCACATTCGCCACTGATTTAACCAGCGAACTTGCCCCATCCACTCCTCTGCTTGTGTCTCTGATAAGAGGCGATCAAGAGCGGCAATCAGAGTAGAAATTGTCCAGCTACTTTGGGCTGCCAGAATAATACCTCCATGTTGGGGATAGCGATCGGCTAAAACCAAAAAATCGCGAATGTTAAACGTAAAAATGCACCGCCCTTGAGCCGTAGCCCCCAACAACTGAACCTCGTCACTGGCTGCCATTGGCATCCAATCCGTTGGTGTCCGGGTGACATCGTGACCGCGAGAAACTAAAGCTTGGTGCACAGCTTTAATAGAAGTATCGGCATCCATATGCAACAACGGTTCAGACATTGGCAGCTTCGAGAGTTTGTTCAGCTGCGATCGCTACATCTATTTCCGATCTATGAACAGCGTAGAAAGCTAGCACTTCATTCACCTGAACCTCACTCAAACCATACTCAGTTGCAATCTCATTTGGCGATAAACCCCATTGCCCAGCAGCAACCACCACTGTCTGCACGCGCAGATTAGTTCCGCGCACTACTGGCAACAAATGACCGCTAGCACCGCGACGATACGTAATATTGGGGAATGTTTGCTCGTTGAGTTGCTCTAAGGCACCTACCTTCTCAGCTACAGCCCACAAAATAAATTCATCTAGGGAAACGCCTTGGTTTTCTGCCCATTTTTCAGCTTCTTGCTTTAAGTGACTGGGTAAATTCAAAAAGTACTGTGCCATTGATTCTTCCTCAGCGATGCCTTTTCTCAAGCACATCGTTAGGCACATCCTATCGTATTTCAATAGTACACCGTGAGTTTCAATAGTGTTGAGTGTTGAGTTTTGAGTTAAAACCCCATAGATGAATCCGGGGGCGCACAACCGTGAAATTGCTCCAATTAAATAGCGACGAGCGGCTGGCTGAACGGCAGCGATTGCGCGATCGCTAAGAAACGCTACGACTATAACGTTAGCGCTTCGCTCCCATCATCTGAAGCTACCTTAAGACCTGCGATCGCATCTCTATCACCCTTACTGACTTACTTTGCTGGGCAAACGCTTAACGCCTACTCATGGTGTTAGTTTGATATTGACTTTTAGCAATAGATATGCATTAACTTATCAGTCAAAGTCTATTGTCATAAGCTACTACAGGCGTATTTGTCGAAAGACTCAAAAAAAGTTCCATAATTTCATGCCGAAAGCAGCAGATATTGGCAGCAAGCGCTTGATTAGTTTGGCTCCTGATCTTTGGGTGCAATGGGTGACGCAGATTCGGGATGTGGAGGCGCGGGAGATTATCTCATCCGACTTTCAGTGGGTGTCCCGCGAGAGCGATGTGCTAGTACGCGCCTACAGCCCCCAAGATGGTGAATTTCTCGTTCTCAATGAATTACAGTTGCGCTACCACCCCCAAATGCCCCGACGGATGCGAGCTTATGCCGCATTAGCCGAAGAACGGTACAAACTGCCCACCTATCCGGTACTGATTAACATCCTGCCGCCTTCCGCTTCTGTAGCGATCGCGAACCATTATCAGTCCGAGTTTAGAGGCTTAATTGCCCGTCAAGACTATCATGTGATTAACCTATGGGAAGTAGAGGCACAATTAGTCTTTCAACAACCTCTTCCTTCTCTTCTCCCCTTTGTGCCAGTCCTGAGAGGAGGCGGCGAAGAGTCATCGGTGCGAAGGGCGTTGCAGGTTTTGCGAACTAACGAGCAACTAAGCGAATTAGAACCCCTGCTAGCCTTTTTTGCTACCTTCGTATTAGAAATTCCGCTGGTGCAGCAAATAATGAGGTGGGATATGGCAGTATTACGGGAATCTCCTTGGTATCAAGAAATTTTGCAGGAAGGATTACAGCGAGGGCTAGAGCAAGGACGACAGCGAGGGCTAGAGCAAGGACGACAGCGAGGGCTAGAGCAAGGATTGCGGCAAGGACTCTTGTTAGCGATCGCACTAGGTTTAGAGTTGAAATTCGGCACTCAAGGATTAGAGCTCTTGCCGGAGATTCGTGAAATTGAAAACGTAGAGTTATTAGAGCAGATGC
>DALYIW010000081.1:15790-28145 GCA_031970155.1 Coleofasciculaceae cyanobacterium CTOTU46601
TACACGACAAGTTGATGGGTTAGTGCGATCGCAAAGGGTGAACCATCAGTTGACCTTGAGAGAGATGCGATCGCTCCAGATGAAACGCTAAAGTTCCAGAACGCGATCGCTTGTTGGAAACACCAGCCATGGCACCCGAAACAGAAGACTTCACTATTGGTGTCGAAGAGGAATATCAGATTGTTGACCCGACAACCCGCGAGCTTCAGTCCCGTGCCAAGCACATCCTACCAATAGCACAGGAAGCACTTGGCAAAGACGTGCAGCCTGAAGCTCAACTCTCTCAGATCGAGATTGGAACACCTATATGTCGGACTCTCCAAGACGTGCGCCAGCAGCTTGTACATAGTCGGCGCGAAGTGATTGCGGCAGCGGCAAAAGATGGTAAAAAAATTGCTGCTGCTGGGACGCATCCATTCTCCCACTGGGAAGATCAACAGCTTACTCCTAAAGACCGCTACAAAAGCCTTGAACGGGATTATCAACAACTCACTCGCGAACTCGTCATCTGTGGCTGTCACGTACATGTTGGTTTAAGCGATCGCGAAGCGGCAATTCAGGTAATGAACCGCGCTAGGGTTTGGCTTGCGCCACTGCTAGCACTCTCCGCCAACTCCCCCTTCTGGTTGGGTACAGATACAGGCTATGCAAGTTATCGCACCGAGATTTGGAGCAGATGGCCTTTATCAGGTGTGCCGTCCATTTTCGAGTCCCATGGGGAATACAAAGCCCTCGTAGAAGCTCTGGTTGCCACTAAAAGTGTAGAGGAAGCAACCAAGATTTACTGGGATGTGCGTTTGTCTGAGCGGTTCCCAACCATCGAGTTTCGTGTCACCGATGTCTGCCTGACGATAGACGAAGCGGTAATGGTTGCAGGACTTGTGCGTGCCTTAGCGCGAACTTGTCATCAGCAGGCGATGCGCGATGAACCCTTTGTCACTGCACGCCCTGAACTTTTGCGTGCTGCTCAATGGCGTGCCGCACGCTATGGCTTAGATGCAGATTTGATGGACATTAGCACACTTGCTGCTGTTCCAGCCCGCGAGATGGTTGAGAAGTTTTTGACCTTTGTGCGCCCTTCCCTCGAAGACTCTGGAGAGTGGGACGAAATCTCCTCAATTGTTGAGGAAACCATGCAGCGCGGCACAGGCGCAACACGACAACGCGAAGCCTATAAACGGGAAGGGCGCTTGGAGGATGTCGTTGATTTAATTGTCAAAGAAACGGAGAAAGAAACAGCGTAACTGGAAAGGATGAAGGATGAAGAATTAATAGCTCCATAAATAAATTAAAGGTTCTTTTATGCAAGGATGATCGATGTTGGATGAAGATTTATTTTTTTCTCATAAATACATGTGCTTGTACCCTCATCCCTCATCCTTTCCCATTTCTATAGATTGAGGGTAAATAACGTGTACTCGTCATAAGTAATTGGTATTATAGTGATTCTCATATCAGTGAGGTACATTTATATTCCCCATTACCCATTACCCATTACCCATTACCCATTACCAAAAACCCAGAATTTTGTACCTCATGCGACTAAGAACCGCTATATTATGAGTTAAAGATGCATTAATTTTCTTCCTATAAGAAGATAAGTATCTACCTCTCCCTTGCCTTTGATCGGGATGACTCCTCGCTCCTTAAATAAATACTTATCTTTTAATAAATTATAGGTTTCAGCGGTTACCTGAATGCTACCTGATATACCTTGGGATTCCATGCGGCTAGCGATGTTCACGGTATCACCCCACAGGTCGTAGCTAAACTTATTAGTACCAATTACCCCAGCAACTACAGGCCCTGTGTGAATTCCAATTCGCATACTTAATGACTCACCGGTCAATGTGTTGAATCGGGCAATTTCATCAAGCATGTCGAGTGCCATTTCTGCGATCGCCTCAGCGTGATCAATCTTTGGCGTTGGCAGCCCCCCAACTACCATATAGGCATCGCCAATCGTCTTAATCTTCTCCACACCATGATGTTGAGCCAACCAATCAAACGCTGAGAACATCTTGTTGAGCAAGCTGACTACTTCTATCGGTGAACGATGAGCTGAAAGCTTAGTAAAATCGACGATATCTGCAAACAGGACGGTTACTTCTGAAAAGCTATCAGCAATGGTGTTTTGACCTTCTTGCAACCGCTCAGCAATTGGTTGGGGCAAAATGCTCAGTAGTAGGCGATCGGCTCTTTCCTTTTGAGCTTGTAACTGTTTTATATGGAGTTGTTCCTGATCGCGCAACCACTTTTTCTCCAAACAATTACTAATGCGGGCTGTGAGCAATACGGCATTGAACGGTTTGGATAGATAGTCCTCGGCACCTAGCTCAACGCACTCAACAACACTGTTGATATCATCCAATGCCGAAATTACAATAACTGGGATATGACGCAGGTTGGGGTCGGACTTGAGATACTCCAGCACCTGGTAGCCGTTCATCTTCGGCATCATGATGTCGAGTAGCAGTAGATCGAACGGCTCTGATTGCATCAACTCCAGTGCAGTTTCTCCATCTTCTGCTACCGTGACTATGTGCCCCTGTCGCCGTACTCGACGAGCAAGCAGATCGCGGTTCATTTCATTATCATCAACGACCAACACACGGCCTTTCTCAGGTTTCATGAGGGGACTTTTTTCTCTAGTAGCGCCTGAATCTTACCCAGTAAACGCGGGAACTCTATGGGCTTTGTGTCATAGTCGTCACAGCCGGCCTCCAAGCATTTTTCGCGATCGCCTGCCATCGCATGAGCTGTCAGAGCGATAATCGGAATATCACTCGTTTCAGGTATTGCCTTCAGCTGCTGCGTTGCTTCCCAGCCATCGAGTATCGGCAAACTCATGTCCATCAAGATGATGTCAGGTTCGTGGACTTGGGCCAGTTCCACTCCCTGTGCACCATCAAGGGCAATCAGAACTTCGTGTCCTTTGCGCTGCAAACGTCGAGATAGCATATCTCGGTTCATCTCGTTATCTTCGACCAACAGGATTTTAGACATCCGTTTTCTCCTTCTAAGGATTACAGCTTCTCCTCATAGAGTTACAAGCTATAGAGCTATAGGCTACTCTTGGGGGTTTTCAGGCGCATGAAGACTCGATACCAGATTACTAACTTGACCCAGCAATTCCTCGCAAGTGTAAGCCTCTTTTTGAAGAATATTTTCTACGTAGCCATTGAGCCGCAAACGGTCTTCTGGAGTAATATCTTTAGCCGTAAGCACCACGACAGGAATAGAACGCCATGATTCTTGTTGCTGCAACTTATTAACAAATGTAAATCCGTCCATTTGGGGCATCATCAGGTCAAGCAGAATTAACTCAGGTTGATTTTCAGCGATTCGCTCTAGGGCAATTTGACCATTTTCAGCTTCTATGACTGTCAATCCTTCTTTTTCCAACATCCGGCGCATCATCTCGCGAGTTGGCGCATCGTCTTCAACGATTAGGATGGGGCAAGAGGAGGAATCGCTGCGGTATTTATTGAGAATAACTCGTAGGCGATCGCGATCAATCGGCTTAGTCAAATAGTCCGATGCACCCAGCGCGTAGCCCATATTTTTGTTATCCACTATTGTGAGCATAATTACCGGAATATTTGCTAATTCAGGATCAGCCTTCAACCCCGACAGCACAGCCCAGCCATCCATACTCGGCATCATCACGTCCAGAGTGATGGCATCTGGGTGTAATTCTTTAGCTATAACCAACCCCTCTTCACCACTCAACGCACTCTCAACTTGAAATCCTTCCTTAGTTAGAAAGCGCTGCATCAGGTCATGTACCGTTGGATCATCATCGATAACGAGAACTTTCTTCGCCCCAGCAGGCAATAGATTGGATTTCAGCGGCAATAGTGACGTAGCTTGTGTTTTGGCGGGGTCAATCACCTGTGTCGGAAGCTTAATGATGAAAGTAGACCCCTTGCCAATCTCGCTCTCGACCGTAACATCTCCACCCATCATCTGGCAGAGTTTCTTAGTAATCGCCAACCCTAATCCAGTCCCGCCATACTGGCGTGTAGTCGAAGCATCAGCTTGTCTAAACGCCTCAAACAGCTTCGACATCTGTTCTGGAGTCATACCAATACCCGAGTCCGTCACTCTGAAAGTAAGCCAGTCCTGAGTACTGAATTGGTCAGGGGATTCTTGAAGTAGAGGAGACAAAGAAGCATCTAACAATCCCCCTTGTCCCCCTTGTCTCTCTCTCATCACCGTCAGGGTAATCGCCCCTTCTTTGGTGAACTTGGAAGCATTGCTAAGTAGATTGAACAGACTCTGACGCACTTTAGTTAGGTCAGCATTCATGAAACCAAGTTTGTTTGCAGACTCTACCCTAAGGATATTGGCGTTCTTCTCCACCAAGGGCTGGATAGTGGTCACTACGTCCTCAACCATCGAAGCAATATCGAAGGTTTCCAAGTAGAGTTCCATCCGGCCTGCTTCAATCTTCGAGAGGTCGAGGATGTCATTAATCAGTCCGAGTAAATGATTGCCGGCGCTGTGAATCTTCTGCAAGTCGGGGATGAAGTCTTCTTGATCTAAATCTTCAGCTTCCTCTTGCAACATCTCGCTGTAGCCAATGATTGCATTTAGGGGTGTACGCAGTTCATGACTCATGTTGGCAAGGAATTGACTCTTGGCACGGTTGGCAGTTTCAGCTACTTCTTTTGCCTGTTGTAGTTCTGTTTGTGCCAGTTGGCGTTCTTCCTCTGCCTGTTTGCGACGGGTAATATCTTGAACAGTACCTTCGTAGAAAAGAAACGCTCCCTCGGCATCTTGGACGGCACGGGCATTTTCAGAAATCCAGATCGCTCGACCGTCTTTGCTATAGACTTGAGACTCAAAATCTGACACCGTGCCGTATTCTTGGATTAAACGCTTGAACTCTAAGCGGCGGTTGGGATTAACGTAAAGTTGCTGCTCGATATTCGTAAGATTGGTGAGTAATTCCTCGGTTGACTCATAACCATAGATGCGTGCGAGTGCAGGATTAGCACTGAGGTATTGCCCCTCAGATGTTGTCTGAAAAATTCCATCGACCGCATTTTCAAAAATAGTGCGATATTTCTCTTCAGTTTTCCGCAGAGCTTTATCAGACTCCGCTCGCTTTTTCTGACTGCGTGCAAATGCCAACAAAACATAAATCATTGTTGCTAGTACAAGCAATGAAAAAGCTAGGATCAGATATTTTTTCCGGGAAAAACCTTCAATGCGTTCTTGTAACAATCCATCTAGGACAGGAGATACCGCATCATAAAGTCTAAATTGATCTTCTATGGCTTTTGTCCCTGCCGCGAAATAATCAGATGCTTGAATATCAATAGTCTGAGAATTAATGATTTTTTTCTCAACTAAATCTAAAAAGATATCTGTAGACTTAAAACTTTCTTCCGCGTAAGTTGCGATTTTTTGTTTAATCGCAGCATTTTTGTCTTTAGAAACTTGTAGTCCTCGCCTTAATGATTTTTTAGGAGCTTCGATCCAGCCTAATAAAATGGCAATTTTGGCTTTTTCATCTATGGTGATCTTCTTTTGTGCGATCGCACCTGTACCCAAGCCTCTAATCTGACCCATGTTTTCTGAGATCGAGGGAATCTTAGTAACCACAGCATCCATCAGATAATAGCTATCCAGCACTGGGTCGAGAATTAGATTAGAAGTATCTCCTACATGAAATATCAATGATAGAATGTCAGCAATCAGTGCCGTGTGTTCATCAAAACTTTCTTGAGGACTCATCCTCAAAGCATTACCTTTAAGCGTTTGCCACTTTTGCTTTAATGCTACCCATTTCTCTGTAGTTTTGAGTTTGACCCCCAGCTGGCGATCGACCGCATCAACTTCTCTGATATCACTTTCTATTTCCGACTGAATATTAGGAATTTGATCTTTAAAAGAGGCATCATTTTTTAAGTAACCATTGACCATGCCTCGATGCTTTTGTACGTCTTCTAAAAGTTTTCTTAAAGGGGAGTTATATTGAATTCCTAATCTTTCTTGTTTAGCAAAATTAATTCCTACATTAATTTCTTCTATGAGTTGATAAACGACTCCAGCAAATGGCAGAATAAAAATAAGTAGTAAACCAATTAAGTTAGATTTGCCAGCTAGTAGCTTTTGGCTGTTATTTTTCAAGAGAGTTTCTCCCGCTTTTGTCTGATAATTTGATGTTGACCAAAAAAGGATGGATGGAAAGGAAGAAGGAGAAAGGAGGAAGAATGAATCCGGGTGTGAGCACAAGAATTTTCATCCTTCATCACTCATCCCGGACTAACGTCCCGATGCGCTATCATCCTTCCAACTGACTAGAGCGTGTTTTATAGCCTCAGAATTGGCTTAAATTGTAGGTTGTGCCCCTGGAACGAAACCCAACATTTCTCGTATCTTTGTTGGGTTGCGCTACGCTTAACCCAACCTACATAAGAGACGAGAAAATACGCCCTATACTCAATTTGTTTGCTCAACGTTGTTCAATACAGTGTTAAGCAAAAGTGCATCCCAATGTTGCAAATGTAGTTAGTAGTGTGAGCCGAAAACCTCACATACTTACACAAGTGAACTCTCCAGCTCACTCTACAGATTTACACGCAATGGGATGCACTTGTTAAACAACTTGTACGGTGGTACTAGCTGCATATAGCAGGAAAGTCGATTTTTGAACAGTTGAGTTATTCTTGTACGACTTTTAACGCCAATGATCAAAGGCGCTACTCATTACTCCTCTTTATTAATACATCTATCGAAAAAAGCCATCCGGCAAATTGAGCTACTAATACGCTAACACCGCCTTACTGCGATAGGAAATCCACAGCTTTGCTTCCTCAAAATAACTAAGCCAAATGGCTTAATAAAACATAAGTTTATGAATTTATGTAAAGGGTGGCTGAAGTGGCAAGCTGGAAAGTAGGGAGTAGGGAGTAGGGAGTAGGGGGAGCAGGGGGAGAGAAAATGCTATCTTTTCACGCAACTTAGTATGACCTACTAACAACAAACAACAAACAACAAACAACAAACCACTGACGACTGGAATTTAGGAATTTAAAATTGAGCAGGGTGCATTCTCCTCAACCCACCGATTGCAAACTCAACTAATGCAGGACTTTCCCGTACTTGTGGCGGAAAACCGCATTTTTGGTAATAGGTAATGGGTAATGGGTAATTCCTTACTCAGTAAGCGTTTGGCTTCATTAATCAGTTTGTCTTTTCACCGTATCTATGGGGGAGGCTATCATCCTTCATCCCTCATCCTTTTTCGCTCAAAAGAGGTAGTGAGCCAGTTCTCCTTCTCTCTAAGCTGCCCTTAATTAGTACTTTTTCCATGCCTACCCGTAAGTCCAACTCCAATATGGAGAAAAACCAGCGTGCAAACCCTGATGCATCTCCAACCCTTAAACGAAGAAGTCACAAAACAAAGCCCAGTGCCTCTGCTGAAACAGAACCTCAGATATCAGACAACCCGATTAGCGATCGCGAAAACGTTGCTTTAGCTGCGTTAGGAGCATCAGCAGATAGCCCACAATCAGAACAAGAGTACTTGGTTAGCAGCTTGGAGGTGGAAAACATAGATACTAACCTTCAATCTACTAATTTTCAACCTATAACCCAGCCATTGGACTGGCTAACTCATTTCCAGCACCATAGCCAGTTATTGATGGCAGTGGTAGAACCTGGTACTTTTACGCTGCGATATGCCAATGACTACTTTTGTCATCTGATGGGTATTGCAGAGAGTGACTTAGATTTAGAGACTAATGAAATTCGTTTACCAGATTTATTGCCAGACTTGAAGGGTACAGCCGTTGACTCTTTATACCGACAGCATGTATTGCATCTAGTATTCCGGGATATTTACAAAATTCAGGTTCCGAGTTTGCGGCTACTGGCTCAACCTGTGATTGTTTCCTTGAAGAGTCCTTTGTATCCAGAAACTCGTTTGATTGAGTTTGCGTTTCGTTCAGAACAGTTAACAATTGCTCGTCTGGATTCTCAGGTGGATGAGTTAGCAGATTTGGATTTAGAGCAGTTACTGGTGGAGGATTATTCAGCAAGGTTGATCGATTCGGCTCAATTAGAAGCATGGCGGCATCGGTTGCGCTTGGAGAATTACCAGCTATCTGGACAGCTGCTATTAGAAGGCTCAGATGTTACGGAACGAGAGACGATTCGGCACATTATTGGGTTACTAATTGATCGTGACTCGATTCTCCGTCCTGATAAATTTCGCCGAATTAATAAGCATTTGCGATCGCTTTTTCACGCTACTAACAGCCTAATCCTCAGCGTGGAGAACGATCAAACCAGGCTATTTATGAGTACAGAGCGTAAGGAGTTGAGATCGACAGTTTACTCTATACAGTCTCTATCTGGGTCACACTTTTTGAGAGCGGCAGATGCCAATCAAGTTTGGAACGTTCCTGATTTGAGCTTGGATTGTCAAACGGACTGTGAACGATCGCTTACTCTACATGGTGTTCGCTCTATGTTACTCATTCCTTTGGTCGTCCGAGCCATCAAAGCTGGTAAAGGAGCACGGCAGCTAGCTGGAGTGGTTGGACTAATAAGCGATCGCCCTCATAATTTTGATGGGCTAGATTGCAAGTATGCAGAAGAATTAATGCCTGCTTTTACCGCCGCACTTCGCCAAGCCATTCAGCAGCGATTTACCAACATCCACCCTTCTGTAGAATGGCGCTTCTTGCAAGAAGCCGAACGTCGCAGCTGGGGTTTACCTTCAGAACCGATAGTCTTTGCCAATGTCTATCCACTCTACGGCATCTCGGATATTCGCGGCTCGTCTGAAGAGCGCAATCGTGCCATCCAGGCGGACTTGCTTGAACAATTCCAGCTGGGATTACAGATAGTAGAAGCCGTTTGCCAATTTCAGGAGAGTTCTTTAGGTCAACAGCTACAGCTGGATTTGCTTGATTGCATTACTCAGCTTCAAGAAACAGTGACGGTGGATGCTGAAGTGACTGCATTGAGAATTTTAAGCGATCGCCTCGAAGTTTACTTAGACTACTTTACTCAATGTGGAGCTGATGCGATCGCCGCCGTCGAAGCTTACCGCAACAGCTGCAACAATGACCACAAATCAGTTTACGTCGCCCGTGCCCACTACGACAAGACAATTAGCCAGATCAACTCCCTCTTGAAACAAACTTGGGAGCGGTGGCAAGTCCGTATGCAACAAATCATCCCTCATTACTGCGACGTTGAAGCTACCGACGGCATCAATCACATGATTTATGTAGGAGAATCCATCGATTCCAAATTTTCCATCTATCATCTACGCAGTCTCCGCTACGAACAATTACGTGCCGTTTGTGACTGTGCCCGGACAGCCTTTAATTTCCAAACTCTCTACAATACCCAAATGGAAGTTACCCATCTAGTTTTAGTTCAAGACCAGACGGTAGACATTATCCATGATGAAAATACTGAAAAACTCTTCGAGGTTCGAGGAACACGAGATATCCGCTACGAAATCGTGAAAAAGCGGATTGATAAAGCGGTTGATGAGCAAGCACGCACTCGAATTACTCAACCAGGGATGCTTACTCTCGTTTATTCCACCGAAGAAGAGTGGGCAGAGTATCATCAATACCTGCGCTACCTAGCTCGCGAAGGCTGGGTAGATACTGAAATTCAGTCTGGCACAGTTGAGCCGCTACAAGGCATTACAGGACTTAGATTTGCTCGTGTCCGCGTTTTACCTGCACCAGAATGTCCCACAGAAATTGGTGATTCGCAATGCGTCACGGACTCTTCAGAGTTAACTAATGAGTGAACCTAATCTGAAAATAGGGAGTTGGGAGTTGGGAGTCGGGAGTCGGGAAGAAGAGAAATTTTCATCTGTTCTTTGTGAACTTTCGCTCATGGTGTCTCTTGCAATAGACGTTCTGATGCCAACAGGACTTACGCAAATTTTCTTTTGAACCGCTATATGTAAGGGTGAACGGCCGTTCACCCCTACTATATGTTGTGTCCGTGCGTAAGTCCTGTTAAGAAGAGCTTGGCAGTTAATTTGCGTAAGTCTTGGCCAAGCTAGTCAAGCGATCGCAGATTTCAGTAAACCGAGGACGCCGTGATAAAACTTCTTTTAGACAGTCTTGCTGTAAGCAACGAAGACTCTCCACCACTGCTGTGTACTCAGACGACTCCTCTAGTATGCAATGGTCTAACATATCCTCCAGTAAGCACCCAAAAGCCCTCACCTCTAACCGTTCTAGCGCTTGCCCTCTCACCACATCACTCAAGTCGTAAAAAGAGGCGGCTCCAAAGTCTCCCAGCAAACTATCGCCCGTTTCATTGACCAGAATATTGTGAGCATAGAGATCACCATGCATGATGCCTTTGGCATGAAGGTGTGCGGCAGCAGAGGCAATGCCCTGCGTCAGGCGTAAAATCACAGGCAAAGAGAACGAGGTGTTTGCACTGTAGGTATCTCTGGTGCAGGTGTCAAAGTCTGGCGGCTGCCCTAAGTTTTTGTACTGGGGCGGGATGAATGAAAACACAAGCCCTTGTTTCTTCTCCGGTTCGTTGCTGAGCTTGCCTAGCACATTAACAAGATTGTCATGGTACCCAGCTGCAAGACTTGCCGCCATTTCATCAGCAGGCAACCCGTCACTGGTAACCTCACCCTTGAATATCTTGATCGCAACCTCTTGTGAGCCAAGCTTGGTTGTCCAAAGTCCCTTATAAATCACCCCGGAAGCACCTTGACCAAGGATTTCCCCCAGCGTCAGCTCAGTCCAATCAATGTCTGGAAGCACTGGCTTTGCCGTAGCGTCTACATTACACAAGGGATTGCCAGCATAAGCCAGCCAGGACAGGCGAGGAAGGGTGAACAACCAGGGGGGCAACTCTTGGAGCTGATTTGCCGAAAGGCGTATGAGTTCCAGATTGAAGCACGAAGCCATCTCCTCTGGGAGCGACTGGAGCCTGTTACCAGCCAGCATCAGCTTTTGCAAATGCCTCATGTTGCCAAGGGAAGCGGGTAGCTTCTCAATTTTGTTGTTGGTGAGAATCAGCCAACGGATCGAAGGTGGTAGGGCGTGTTCCCCAATACTCGCAACCTGGTTGGATTTAAAACTCAGCATCTTGAGGCCAAGGCACTGGGAAAGCACCGTGGGAATTTCCTCAAAATCATTGTTGGTAAAGAAAACTATTTTGAGGTGCTTCAACCGTTCAAACTCATCAGGTAAAGCCCTTAAATGGTTATTCGATAGATCCAAGATTTCTAAGGAATCTGCCAGAGCAAAAATCTCTGATGGAAATTGAGTCAGCCCGCAGGCAAGCTTAAGTCGTTTGCTCCCCGCTAACTGTCCGGAGCGAAGCAAGTTTATGGTTTCCATTTAAAGCCAGTCCCACAGGTGCGTCCACATCAAATATAAACAGAACAATTTCCCGATCCAACTTTACCGTGACCGAAAGTAACAGCTATAGCATTAGGTACAGCCATGACAATCGAGCCACAAGACAATGATGTCGTTTCAATGACCCAAGACCTGAGTCTGATCAAAGTTGACACATTTAAGGTTAGTCAGTTGCGCCAGGATATTGCACGGCGCGTAGGGGCACTCTCAAGTGAGTGGTTAGGGGAAGGGGCTAATTGTGAATTTTTAGAGTCTTTCGCTGGCGATGGATGGCGAAAAGGCAAGATTCGCTTGCGCTTGGAGTTTGTTCCTGATGAAAAACCCGACTCGAATTGACACTCTTTTTGCTGTTGAGCTTTTCGGCTTCAAGTAGAGATTATTCAGCGATCGCTATATTTCTTGCCTCAAGATGCCCACTCTCTTGATCAAGGATTTAGCGATCGCCAACTCTTCACCAATTGGTGCCCAAACCCCGTATGGTCTATGCAACTGAGAACCGCTATATTTTAGCCTTGACATTAGGTACTAATTATGCAAATATCGACTATTTTAAATATTTGTAAAATTATCAGTTTTGTAGTTATTGTTACAGAAATTTTTGATATAGTAAGAGAGTGAAGAACAGGAAAGCAATCGGAGAACTCTCAAATGTCTACTCAAGAACAAGCGCGTGCGCTGATGATGCGCCACTATCACCACGTTAAAAATCGTCAGCAATCTATGCTCGGTCGTGCCGCCGCTGAAGTTGGTTTAGACATAGACAGCACTGACTACTGGACCCACGTTCAAGGCAAACTAGAACCCACCTTCCGGGCAACCTATGACCGCAGCAATGCTTCACTGAGCTAAAAAGTGTGTTGTTTGTACCTTTAATACCCTGCAAGGTGTTCTTCTTGAAGGACACCTTGCTTTTTTTTAGTTACTTTTTTACAGAAAGTTGGTGTTATTTGTTATTTGTTATTTGTTGTTTGTTG